>NZ_JBHWBZ010000010.1:79625-103291 GCF_042735475.1 Kitasatospora sp. NPDC059577
TGTGGCGCGGGTGTGGTGGTTGTGTGGTTGTGGGAGTGTTTGCGCTTGCGCGGGTGGTGGGTCTGGTTGTGGGGTGTGTGCGGCCGCGCGGCCGCGCCCCCCCCCCCACGCAACCGTCCCTCTCCATGGTTCAGTTCGGGGTCAGAGGTTCGCGCACTGGCCCGTCCGGAGGCCGGTCACGGTGTTGGGGTGTCCGCCGTTGGTCGGCGGCGGGACGTTGCCGGAGCAGGAGAGCGAACCGAGGATGGTGTTGCCCTCGATCTCGGCGCGGTCGTCCTCGGGGAAGGGGCCGGTACCGGTCGTGCCCTGCACCTGCACCGAGCCGCCGATGTGGTTGGCGATGAGTTCGGCGCCGCTGTGGTTGTCGGCCAGTGACACCAGGCCGGTGATCCGGTTGCCCACGCAACCGTCGTCGCCCGGGTCCCCGATCACCACGAAGCCGGTGGCGTGGGAGACGGCGACCGAACCGGTGATCGTGCTGCCGCAGACTCCGAGCCGGGTGCCGTTGGAGGACAGGATGCTGCCCTTGATTGTGGAGTTGCTGACGAACAGCGAGCCACCGGAGGCACCTTGCACCGTGCCGCTGACCGTGGCATCGACGATGCAGGTGCTGCCGCTGCCCGCGACCACCGTGCCCGCGACGGACCCGGTGACGGTCCGGGTGCAGCCGACCGTCTGCGTGACGGACTCCAGCGGGCCCGCCAGGTAGTTGCCGTCGCCGCTGTACTGGGCCGTGACGGTGTGCGTTCCGGGGAGCAGGTCGGCCCAGCCGAACTGGGTCTGGGCGCAGTTGGTGCCACCGCCCGGCGACAGTGTTCCGGTGCCGAGCGGCGTGCCGCCGTCGCGGAAGGTCACCGTTCCGCTGGGCGGGGCCGCCGGGTCGGCGCTCCCGCCGGCGGGGCAGACCGTGTCGGTGAAGGTGACGTTCTGGCCGGCTGTCGACGGGCCGGAGGACACCAGGGTCGTGGTGACCGGCGCCTGGTTGACCGTCTGGACGAGCGTCGTGGCGGTACTGGACGCGAAGTCACCGTTGCCCCCGTAGACGGCGTCCACGGTGTGCGGGCCCGGGCTCAGGGTGGCGATGGCGGCCGAGGTCGCCTGCCCGGTCGTGGTGTCCACCGGTACCGGTCCGCCGAGCGGGCTGCCGTCGACCCGGAAGCTCACCGTGCCGCCGTCGGGTACGGGCGCGACCGTCGCGGTGAAGGTCACCGGCTGGCCGTACACCGAGGGGTTGGCGGAGGAGGCGGACGTGGTCGTGGTGGTCTGCGGGACGGTCGTGAAGAACATCGCGTGGATCGGCGGCGCCGGCAGGGGCGGGGTCGCCCCGTTGTCGTTGCCGGGGAACGCGCCGTAGAAGCGGTTGCCGACCGCTCTGAGGACCTGGTAGTCGCCGAGGACGCGTTGGTACGCGGTGCCGTCGTTGGTGAAGTCCGACTGGAACGTCCTCAGGACCTGGTCGGTGAAGGTGACGCCGTGGTCGACGCTCCTGGCGAGATGCGCGGCGAAGGTCGGGAAGCCGTTGCCGTTCATGCCCTCGTAGGTGGTGTACAGGACACCGACCGTGCCGTCGTCGAGCACCGCGACCGAGGGGAGCGCCGCGTTGGTCGAGGTGGAGACATTGTACTCCGTCCCGACGGTGAGGCTGCCGTGGCTGTCGTCGGTGAGCCGTCGCATCCTGATCTGGTTGTTGCCCGAGACGTCCGCGCCGTAGGCCACGTACACGTCGCCGTTGGACGGGTCGACGGCGGCGTGGTCGATGCCGCCGAGCAGCGCGTTGACCGTGCCGAACTTGTACGTGACGCCCTGGTGGGTGTCGGCGGTGGCCACGGCGAGGCCCTGCCCCGTCGGGCCCAGCGGCCAGGTCGCCCCGCCGTCGGTCGACCGGTTGATCCGGTAGGTGATGTTCTGCGGGTCGCCGAGGGTCCCGGGGGTGGTCTGGGTCTGGAAGAGGGCGTAGACCGCGCCGTTCCTCGGGTCGGTCGCAAGACGGATGGCCCCGCTGGTGTTGGTGTCGGTGACGACGGGGCCCGGTGACTGGTCCTGGGTGATGTTCACCGGGTGGGCGTTGTAGGAGACCGCGACGCGCGCCTCTGCGGGCGTGCTGCGGAGGTCCTCGTACGAGACGTAGACGTCGTCCTGGTCCGCGTGGTCCCGGTCGCGGTTCACCCGCAGCCAGGGCTGGTCGGCGAATACCCGGTTGCCGCTGGTGATCTGGGTGCCGGTGGTGGCATCGGGGCGCCATGCCCAGGAGGCGGGGCTGGTCGGGTCGCTGGTCGAGCCGGTGACCACCCTGGCGCCGGTGCAGCCGTTCATGGCGGTGTTGAGCGTGCAGGTGAGGAAGGCGCCGTAGAGCGTTCCGTCGCGGCCGAAGTCGATGCTCTGGTCGGCCGGTGCGAGGGCGCCGGCGTCGGCGAGGCCGGGCGGTGGGGGGATGGACGCGTAGTTGGTCCAGGTGCTGCCACCGTCGACGGAGTAGAGCAGATCGGCGGCGGTGCCGCCGTTCCACGTCGTGTCGAACCGGGTGATGGCGATCCGGTTCGGATGGGCGGGGTCGACCGTGATGGAGGGCTCCCTGCCACCGGTGCTCATGGCCGATCCGGTCGCGTCGACGACGGTCAACGGCGCGAGGGACACCGCCCGGTTCGACCGCGCCGCGGCCGGGGCGTCACCCGCCCGGGCCTGGACAGGAAGGAGCGCGAGCGACGCCGAGGCCAGACAGAGCGAGACGCCGGTGGCCAGGACGCGGCGTGGGATTCCCTGCGGGATTCTCTCAGGTGACACGAATGGGTTCCTTTCATCGGATCAGCAGACTTGATGTCAGGGTTCCGACAAGTGA
The DNA here is from genome assembly GCF_042735475.1 of Kitasatospora sp. NPDC059577. Classification (NCBI taxonomy): domain Bacteria; kingdom Bacillati; phylum Actinomycetota; class Actinomycetes; order Kitasatosporales; family Streptomycetaceae; genus Kitasatospora; species Kitasatospora sp. NPDC059577. The sequence goes on from NZ_JBHWBZ010000010.1 coordinate 82,462, forward strand.
GGTGGCGAGAATCCCTACGACTCCGAGTCCCACTCGCGCGGAGGCACGCAAGGGCGACGCATGCGGTTCGCGGTGCGTGGAACCGCGGCCGACACCCCGGGCGGGTCGAGCAGCTACCTGTGCTGCGAGTGGCAGGGATCAGTCCTCGGCGTCGGTGAACCAGGGAAGTCGTCGGGGGTACGTATCCGAGTGACGCGCCCCGGGGCGGGCCGCTCTGGTACTCCTGGGGGACAGGACAGGTCCGCTCTCGTCTGGAGTCGTCGATGGCCGTTCGCCGTGTCGTGCCCAACATCCGGTCGCAGGCCGTGCAGGAGAGCCGGGAGTTCTACGGCCTGCTGGGCTTCGAGGAGGTCATGAACCACGGCTGGATCATGACGCTCGCCTCCCCGTCCAGCCCGGCGGCGCAGATCAGCGTCATGGCCGAGGACAGGACCGCGCCGGTCGTCCCTGACCTGAGCGTCGAGGTGGACGACGTGGACGCGGCCTACGCGGCCGTGCGGGAGAGCGGTGCGGAGATCGTCCACCCCTTGCAGGACGAGGAGTGGGGCGTGCGGCGGTTCTTCGTCCGCGACCCCAGCGGACGGGTGGTCAACGTGCTGGGCCACCGCTGACGGGCCCTCCCACGCGGGGGCCCTTCCACGCGGGGGCTCGCCCATGCGCCCGGCGGACGGGGGCCTCCCGCGTGCCCGGCGGAGGGGCCGGGCGAGGCCGGTCGTCGGGTGGGACAGGGTGGGCCGCACCTCGACGGGATCACAGGTCCAGCTCGACCACCACGGGCCGGTGGTCCGAGATCGGCATCCTGGGCGCCCGCACCGAAACCGGCTGGTGCGCGCCGAGTCCGGCGGCGAGGACGTGGTCGAGCTGCACCAGTGGGCGGTGCGACGGAAAGGTGCGGACGCGGGCCAGCCGGCGCCAGCCGTCCCCCGGGGGCGGTACGGCGGACCGGGGCGTCGCGGGCCTCGACGAGGGGAGGAGCCCGGCTGCGCCGAGGGTGGCCACGGGAACGGCGCCGACGATGTTGAAGTCGCCCAGCAGGAGGTGCGGCCGGGGCAGGTCGGCCATCCAGCCCTGTACGGCGAGGAGTTGGCGCACGTTCCAGCCCGGGACGAAGGACAGGTGCAGCGCCACCGCCGTGAACGGGCCGCGCGGCCCCCGCAGGACGGCGGCCAGAGCCACGCGCGGATGGTCGCGGATCACCGTGAGGCCCGCCCGCCCGGCCACCGGCAGCGGCACGGCGACCGGAGGCGCGCCGAACCGCCGGGCTCGCCAGCTCAGGACCGGCAGCCTGGACAGCAGCGCGATGCCGTGCGAGGGAGCCCCTCCGTCGTGCCCCGTGCCCGGCGGGCCGTACACCCGCATGCCTGGTTCGGACCGGTCGCGGACCCAGCTCCGGCCCGGCACCGCACGGGCGTGGAACGCCGAGGCGTAGCGCCAGTCCACGGCGCCGGTCGCCTCGGCGAGGGCCCGGGCCTGGTCCACCCGGCCCGACCGCTGCTGGAAGCGGTCGAGCTCCTGCAATGCCACCACGTCGGCGTCCAGGGACGCGACGGCGTCGACGAGCGGGTGCACGGTGACGGTGTCGGAGGCCCGCGTCGCCTGGCGGCCGTCGTCCGGGAGCTGCCGCCCGTGCAGGACGTTGAAGGTCGCAAGGCGTACCGGGGCGGAGCCGATCATGGTTGGACGGTACAACAGCGGGCCGGGCCGCGAGGGTTGGAGGGTGCACCGGCTCGCTCGTCCCGGCAACTGCCCCGACCGGCCCGGCCGACCAGGCTGGTCCGGCCGGGTCAGGCTGGTCCGCCCGGCCCGGCCGGCACTGCCGGCCCGGCAACTGCTCCGACCGGCCCGGCAACTGCTCCGACCGGTGCGGCCGGTGGATCCGAACCGGCGGCCCCGCTCAGCCCCGCAGGACCGCGCTGAGCACCGACGGGCGGAACAGCAGGGTGGGCGGTTCCACCAGGGACATCACCTCGTGGAAGGCCGCGGTGACCAGCGGGTCGCGGGTGGCGCCGGTCAGCACCTTGTCCAGGAATCGGTGCTGGAGCTTGAGCAGGGTGCCGGACGGTGCGCCCGTGGTGGAGGCGAAGCGGGCGTCCTCGGAGCTGGACATCACCCACGGGTTCTTGGACGCCGCGGCGACGGCACGCCGTGCGTCCCGGGCCGCGGCGTGGCCGATCCCGCCGTGGCGCAGCGCGGTGCGGCGCAGTGCCTGGGCGCAGAACAGGGCGACGGTGACCCCCTGGCCGTACACCGGGTTGAAGGTGCTGGCGGCGTCGCCGACCACCACCAGCCCGTCCGGGGAACTGCGTTCGTAGTGCCGCCGCACGCCCGGGCCGGGGAGGAAGCCGCGCACCTCGCCCGCCGGCTCGGCGTTCCGCAGTGCCTCGCGGAGCAGCGGGTCGCGCAGTCCGGTCAGGTGCTTGGTGAAGCCCTCCTCGCCCGGCTCCGGTTCGGCGCCGCGCATCCCGGCGAGGCTGACGATCCAGCGGTCGCCCTCGACCGGGAGCAGGACGCCCATCCGGGGCGCGTCCGGGGCCTTGGTCTGCAGGTAGACCGCCTGGCCGCCGAGGTCGACGCCGGCCGGGCGGTGGAACAGCCGGGAGGTGTAGGCGACGCCCGCGTCGACCCGCTCCTCGGGCACCGGGCGGCAGCCCAGTTCCGTCAGCCACGTCGGAACCGAGGTCGAGCGGCCCGCCGCGTCCACCACCAACTCGGCGTGGACGTCGCGGACGTCACCGCGCTCCGGGCCCCGCTCGCGGACCTTCACCCCGGTCACCGCCGCGGCCGAGCCGAGCAGGCCGACCACGTCGGTGCCCTCCAGGAACTCGATCGTGGACTCGGTGCGGACCCGCTCCAGGACGAGCTGGTCCAACACCGGGCGCGTGCACGAGAGGAAGGCCATCCGTGCCGGGTACTCCGCCATCCACCCGGCGGAGCTGAGCCACTTGACCTCCGAGGTGGTCACCCGCAGCGCGCCCGCGGCCATCAGTTCCTGCTTGATCCCGGGCATCATCTCCTCGAGCGCCCGGTGCCCGGCCTCCAGCACCAGGTGCGCGTGCCGGCCCTGCGGCACCCCCGCCCGGAACGCGGCCTCCGCCGGGTAGTGGTCCCGCTCCACCACGACGATCCGCTCGGCGTGGCCGCGCAGCGCCCAGGCCGCCACCAGGCCGGCCAGCCCGCCGCCGATCACCACCGCCGTGCCCCGCCCGGGGGCCCTCTCCGAAGAAGTCATGACACGTAGCGTAGTGGCGCGGGCGGAGCCGCGTAATTGCTTCACCTGGACGAACGCCGGGAGCCCCGGGCGCTGTTGACGTCCGGTCGAGGTCGAGGTCGAGGTCGAGGTCGAGGGCCGGGGTCGGGGCTGTGGTCGGCCTCGCGGTGGTGGGGTGTCGGCCGCGTCCGGCGCGGTCCGGTGACCGCCGGGCACCGGAGCCGGTCGCTAAGGAAGCGTCAAGAACGCCGCCCGGCGGCGTCAAGGAGGCGTCAGGGGCGCCGTGCGGCGGATGTCGCGGCACTAGCGTCGCGCGGCGGAAGAGAGAACGGCAGAGAGAAACGGTTCTGCGTTCGGGTCCGTCCGGTGCGCGCCCGGTCCATCCGGTGTGCCCGGACCGTCCGGTGTCCGGACGTCCCGGCAGACCGTGCCACGGGGGAAAGGGACGTGCGGTCATGACGACCTCCACGGAGCGCAGGACGGCCACTTCGCAGGAACAGGCCCCGGAGGTGGCGTCGGAGGGGGCGGACCCCGCTCCGCCCGGCGCTCCGGCCCGTTCCGGCGATTTCGGCGGTTTTGGCGGCCTCGGCCGCCGCCTCCGGACGGTCGGCAGCCGTGCGCACTGGACCACCCCGCGCCTGGTGCGCGGCCTCACCGCGCTGAGCCTGGCCACCCTGCTCGGCCTGGGCGCCACCGCCACCGTCGTGCTCGCCGGGGCCCGCGACGGCACCGACGCCATCGGCCACCGGGCCGCCCCGCAGGCCACCCGCGCCGCCGACCTCTACTTCGCGCTCAGCGACATGGACGCCCAGGCCGCCGACCTGCTCCTGGTAGGCGCCGACCCCGACTACACGACTCTGCGCAAGCAGACCCTGGACACCTACGAGCAGCGCCGCGCCCAGGCCGACGACGACCTCCAGCAGGCCGCCCGCGCGGCAGCCGACGACCCGGCTGGACAACGTGCCGTCCGACTGGTGCTCGACCGGCTCGGCAGCTACGAGGCCCTGGTGGCCCGGGCGCAGCTGCTGGAGGACCAGGCCGGGGCGCCCGCCGGCCAACCCTCGCCGGCCGCACTGGAGGCCTACCGGCAGGCCACCGACCTGCTGCGCCAGCAGCTGCTGCCCGCGGCCGACCGCGTCACCGTCGCCAACGACGCCTCCGTCGAACGCGTCTACCAGCAGCAGCGCGATGCCCTGGGCAGCGGCTGGTGGTGGCTGCTCGCCGTCGGCCTGGTCACCCTCTCCGCGCTGCTGGGGCTCCAGCGGGCCCTGGCGCTGCGATTCCGCCGGGTGGTCAACCCGGCGCTGGCCGCCGTCACGCTGCTGACCGGCGTGGCGCTGGTGATCGGGCTGAACCTGACGGGCCGGGCCGAGGACCACCTGGTGACCGCCAAGAGCAACGCCTACGACTCGGTGGCAGCGCTCAGCCGGGCCCGCGCCGTCGCGTTCGACATGAACGCCGACGAGAGCCGCTACCTCATCGACCCGGCCCGCGCCGCCGCGTACGAGCAGACCTTCGTCGAGCAGACCCAGGCGATCGCCCGCATCGAGGGCGCGACCCTGGCGGACTACAACACCCGGCTGGCCGATGCCGCCGCGCGGCACCGCGCCGACCACGCGGTGATCCCCTTCGGCGGCTACCTCGGCAGCGAACTGCACAACATCACCTTCCCCGGCGAGCGGGACGCCGCCGAGCACGTGCTGGACACCTTCCAGCAGTACCAGCTGACCGACCGCAAGATCCGCGAGCTGCGCGCGGCGGGGAAGGTCAAGGAAGCCGTCACGCTCGACACCGGGCTCTCGAAGGGGCAGTCCAACTACGACTTCGAGCAGTTGGGCAACGCGATCGGGGACACCATCGCGATCAACTCCGGAGCGATGGACCGGGCGGTCGCCGAGACCGACGGCGACTTGGACGGCACCACGGCGGCCCTGGCGGCGGGCGCGCTGGCGGTGGCGCTCGCCCTGACCGCGATCGGGGTGCGGCCCCGGCTGCGCGAGTACCGGTAGTCCGGACGCCCGCCCCGGTGTCTGCTGGACGTCCGGACGCCGGGCTGCCGGCCCCGTGCCGACCGTCGCGGATCCTCACCGGCCGGTGACAACTCGGCCTCGCTCCAGAGACGTTCGGTGGTGGCGCCGGTGTCGCCGGGCAGCCTTCCCACCCGACGAGGGAGGAGATCCGGGTGGTGCGGGCGGTCGTACGGATCGTGGTGGCGGCGGTGGCGATCGGCCTGCTGCTGGGCGGAGGGGTGAGCGTGCTGCTGTTCGCCTTCACCGACTGGTTCGACCCGTTCGGGCAGTGGGTGCACGAGCACGGGTTCCTGGTGTGGCGGTCCGGCCGGCCCTGACCGGTCGTGCCGGGCTCCCGGGCTCCCGGGCTCCCAGGCTCCCGGGGCCGGTCGGCCGGAACGGGAAGCGGTCGGCCGGCCGGGGGTGCGGGGGCCGGTGGCCGCGGGGGCGGGCTCGACCGGGTGGGCTGCGTCGGGAGAGCCCCGCGGGGAGGGGTGCGCGGGGGAGGGAATCGCCGGGAGGGGCGCGCGGAGGCGGCCTCACTCAGGTGCCGGATTGACAAACACCCTTGCCGTACCGGCACATGGCAGACATGGTCGACGAAGAGTTCGAGAACGTCCTCACCACGGTGGGCCTCCGGCTGCGGGCCCTGCGGCGGGAGCGCGGCACCACGCTCGCCAAACTGGCCGCCGCGACCGGCATCTCGCTCAGCACCCTGTCCCGGCTGGAGTCCGGACAGCGCAAGCCGACCCTGGAGCTGTTGTTGCCGCTGGCCCGGGAGTACCGGGTGCCGCTGGACGAGTTGGTCGGGGCCCCGGCCACCGGAGATCCGAGGATCCACCCGCGCCCGGTGACCAGGAACGGTCAGACGATCATTCCGCTCACCCGTCACCTGGGCGGGATGCACGCGTTCAAGCACATCGTGCCGCCCGGCCAGAACACCGAGCCCGAGCCGGAACTGAAGGTCCACGAGGGCTACGAGTGGTTGTACGTGCTGTCCGGCCGGCTGCGGCTGGTGCTCGGCTCCCGCGACCTGGTGCTGACGGCCGGTGAGGCCGCCGAGTTCGACACCCGCACCCCGCACGCGTTCGGTAACGCGGGGTCGCAGCCGGTGGAGTTCCTCAGCCTCTTCGGGCCGCAGGGAGAGCGCATGCACGTCAGGGCGCGCCCGGGAACCTCTGTTCGGTAGGTTCGTTCCTGACAGGGGGTCTTCGTGGTGACTCCCGTCGGGCCGTCGGGAGGGGCCGAGGAAATGAGTGTGCAGCAGAGCGCGGAGTCCGGCGAGAGCGGCGGAGCCGGGGAGCGCGACCGGGCCGGGGACGGCCGGGCAGGCCCGGGTGCGGGCGCGGGCCCGGCGACGGCCCCGAACGCGGCCCCCGGCCCGGGCCCGGTCACGCCCCTCGGTCAGGCCCCCGGTCCGGCCCCGGGGCCGGTCGCGGGGGAGGAACCGGACAAGGGGACGAAGCAGTCCCGGAAGAAGCGCCCGTTCTGGCAGGAGCTGCCGATCCTGCTGGTGATCGCCCTGCTGCTCTCGCTCGGGATCAAGACCTTCTTCGTGCAGGCCTTCTCCATTCCCTCCGGCTCGATGGAGCAGACCCTGGCCATCGGCGACCGGGTGCTGGTGGACAAGCTCACCCCGTGGTTCGGCGCGAAGCCCGAGCGCGGGGAGGTGGTGGTCTTCCGCGACCCGGGCGGCTGGCTGGAGGGCGCGCCGACGTCCTACGGCGACTCCTTCACGGGTTCCGTCCAGAGGGCGCTGAGCACCGTCGGCCTGATGCCCTCGGCGGACGAGAAGGACCTGATCAAGCGGGTGATCGCGGTCGGCGGGGACACCGTGCAGTGCGACGCGGGCGGCCCGGTGAAGGTGAACGGCGTCGCGCTGGACGAGCCGTACCTGTTCCCCGGTTCGACGCCGTGCGACAACGACCCGGTCGGCACCATCACCGTGCCCAAGGGCAAGCTCTGGGTGATGGGCGACCACCGCAACAACTCGCGGGACTCCCGCTGGCACCACAACGTGACCGGGGACGGCTTCGTGCCGGTGGACAACGTGGTCGGCCGGGCCTTCGTGGTGGCGTGGCCGCTGTCGGACTGGTCCACCCTGCCGGTGCCGGACACCTTCGACAAGGTGCCGGCCGGGGCGGCCGGAGCCCCGGTCGAGGCCCCGCCGGCGCCGGCGGCGCTCGCGCTGGCCGGGGTCGTGCCGGTGGCGCTGTGGCGGCGTCGACGGGCTGCCCGCAAGGGACGCTGAGCCCGCGCCGGAACGGTCCGGCCCGAAGCGGCCGGACCCGGTGTGACCCGGTGTGACCCGGTGGGACCGTCCTGGCCCGGTCCATCCATCCTGATCCGTCCTGACCCGATCCGACCTGATCCGACCCGACCCGATCCGGCCCTGCCACGGCCGGATCGGGTCGATCGGCTTCGGCGGAACCCCTCCCGCCGTTCTCTACACGCCTGTAGAGTCCAGGAGGTGTGCTGCACCCCGGTCGCGACGGCCGCCCCGCACCGGGTGACCGCCGCGGCCGAGGCCGGGTCGGGAGGCGGAGCCGTGATGGAGAGTCAGTGCGGTCCCCGGAGCGCCGGGGAGACCGCGGACCGGGACGGCCGTGAGGGCCCGGTCGACGGGGAGTTCCGGGACGGCCGTGAGGGCCACGAGGTCCGGCACGGCCAGGAGCGCCACGAGGTCCGGGACGGCCACGAGGTCGTGGACGCCCGGGAGCCCCGGGACGGCCGGGTGGACCCGGCGGCGCACGACGTCCGGTGGGTGTACCAGCCGGTGGAGGTGGACCTCGGCGACGGCAGCTGGGCACTCGGCCGGATCAGCGGCTGGTGGCAGGACGCGGCCGGACGGCGCTGGTGCCGCCTGCGGGTCGGCCGCAGCGGTCGGCCCGCGTGCTGGGAACGGTTCGACCCGGCACGGGTGTTGCTGCTGCCGGTGTCGGGGATGTGAGCGTTCGGGCCGGGGATTGTGGCGGAACCGTTCGGGACGCCCGGTCGTCCCTGGGAGCGACCGCCGACAGGCCACTTCACGGACCGAGGACGACGTGAGTTCGGAGATCTACTTCAGCAACAACTACCGCGACCTGTGCGAGCAGCACGGCACCGGCGCGGGCTTCCAGTTCGAGTTCTACTGCTACCGCTGCTCGGACACCTGGCGTTCACCGTTCGAGGCGTTCCGGACCGGTCAGGTGGCCGGATGGATAGGCAAGGGCGTCAGCGCGGCCTGGAACCTCATCGGCGGCAGCGCCAACACCATCAGCAACGCCGCCGACGGCCTGGCCGGCCACACCTGGGGCACCTCGCGGGACGAGGCCTTCCAGCGCGCGATCGCCAACGCCCAGACGCACTTCAACCGCTGCGCCCGGTGCACCCACTACGTCTGCGGCCGCTGCTTCGACCCGGCGCAGGGCCTCTGCTTCAACTGTGCGCCGGACACCGCGGCCGAGGCGCAGGCGGCGCAGCACCGAGGCCTCAACGACGCGGTCACCGACCGTGCGTACAAGGCCGGTCAGCAGTCCGGTGCCGGGTTCGACGTCAACACGCCGCGTCAGCTGGTCTGCCCGCAGTGCCAGACCGAGACGCACGGCACGCCGTTCTGTCCGGGCTGCGGCTTCCGCCTGGCGCAGCCCGTCCAGTGCACGGGCTGCCACCGGGACGTCCCGGACGGTGCCGCGTTCTGCCCGTCCTGCGGGGCGAGACGCTGACGCGGTCGAGGGTGCGGGTGGCGGGGCGTTCCCGGGGCCGGTCGGTCCGGGTGCGCCCCGCCGTCGTGTGACGGGCCCCGCCGTCGGGTGACGGGCGGGCCGTGTGCGCGGGGTGGGCCCGCGGGCTCAGCCGTACGAGACGTTGGCGCAGGGGTCGTCGTCCGCCGAGCGGGCGGTGCCGCTGACGCTGGTGGGCAGCGGCGCCGGGGTGGCGCCCGCGGCGGCGGTCGCCGGGTTGGCGGCGGCGAAGTCGTGGCCGAGGACGACGCTGATGCCGCGGCTGCCGGGCTGGACGCTCGCGCCCGGGAACAGCTTGGCGACCGCCTCGGCCGAACCGCGCTCGCCGGTGCCGTACTCGACGACGGTGGTGGCGCGGGCCTTGCCGGTCGCGTTGCCGACGGTGGTGACGGTGTACCCGGCGCCCTTGACGGCTTCCGCGGCCTTGCCGCCGAGCCCGGCCTCGCCGGTGCCGTTGAGCACGGAGACCTTGATCTCGGCGGCCTTGGCGTCCGGGGTGGCGGTCGGGGTGGGCGTGGCCTCGGCGGCGGGGGTGGAGCCGCCGGCGGGTGCGCTCGCGTCCTGGCCGTCGATGGTGCGGTCGGCCTTGAGGGCGGCCCACAGCTGGTCCACGTCGGGGTGGACCAGGGCGACCCGCGGTCCTTCGTAGCGCCACGGCGTGGTCAGGAACTTCACGTCGTGCAGGTCCACGTCCTTGAGGGACATGGTGAAGTCGAGCAGCTTGGCGGCCGAGCCGAGGTCGGGGTCGACGGTCAGCGACTTGGTGGCCGCGTCGGCGAGCGGCAGCAGGGTGGTCGGGTCCATGCCGCGGGATTTGACCTGCTTGATGAGGGAGGACAGGAAGGCCTGCTGGCGCTTGGTGCGGCCGATGTCGGAGCCGTCGCCGATGCCGTGGCGGACCCGGACGTAGTCGAGCGCGGCCTGGCCCTCGACCTTCTGCTTGCCCTTGGCGAAGATCAGTTTGCCCTTGTGGCCCAGGTTGGGGTTGAGGTCGCCCTCGTGGATGTCGTTCGGCAGGCAGACCTCGACGCCGCCGACCGCCTTGGTCATCGAGGCGAAGCCGTTGAAGTCCACCACGATGGTGTGGTCGACGCGCAGGTTGGTGAGCTTCTCGACGGCGTTCTGGGTGCAGGCCGGGTTGCCCTGCTCGGTGTCGCCCACCGAGAAGGCGCTGTTGAACATCACGTTGGTCTGTTCCTTGGTCCACTTGCCGTTGGGCAGCTTGCACGACGGGATCGTGACCAGGGAGTCGCGGGGGATCGAGATGCCGACGGCGTGCTTGTGGTCGGCGTAGACGTGCAGCAGGATCGCGGTGTCCGACCGGGCGCCGCCGTCCCCGCCGCCGCCGAGGTCGCTGTTGCCGTTGCCGCGGCTGTCCGAGCCGATCAGCAGGACGTTCACGGGGGTGCGGCCCTGGGCGTCGGGGGCCGCGGCGTCCGGACGGTCCTTGCTGACGGCGTCGCGGTCGAAGGTGGAGAGGTTGCTGTTCAGGCGGTAGTAGAGGGCGCCGCCGCCGAGGAGCACGAGCGCGGTGCAGCCGGCGGTCACCCAGAGGACCTTCTCCTTGGTGCTGCGCTTGGGCTTCTTCTTCGCCCGGCCCGCCGGGCGGCCGTCCGCTATGTCTGCTGTGTCCTTCTCGCCCCGGTTCGGAGCGGCGCTTCGGCCCGCCGCCCGGCGTCCGCCCGCCCGGCGCGGCGAAATTTCGGCGTCAGGGGAACCCTTGCGGCCAGGCACGTCGTCATCCTCCACAGTTGCCACGGAACCCCCGTCGGAGCGGTGGGCTTGCGTGGCTCGGGGCCGGAGCCGATCCGGGCGGGGCCCGTCGCTAAACTTTTACACCGCTGTAGAACTTCAGTGGAGCATACTAGGCGCGGATGAGAAAACCACCTGGTCAGACCATGAGAATTGGCTGACCGGGCTCGCCCGCGCAGCCCCGAACCCGTACGAGGAGCACGATGACTCACCGGATCGCACGTTCGATAGCCGGCGCCCTGGTGGCACTGCTGGCCGCCGTCGGCCTGACCGCCGCGGCGTCGAGCGCGACGGCGGTGGCCGCACCCCGAACCGTCGCGGCCGCCGCGCCCGCCCCCGCCGCCCCGGCCGCGGGCGCCGCCGCCCAGAGCACCCGGTCGGTCGCCTCGTCCGTCGCCCCGTCGAGCGCCGACGCCGCGCACCTCGCGGCCAAGGACGACAAGAAGAAGAAGGGCTTCTTCGCCAAGCTGGGCAAGTTCCTGCTGGTCGTGATCATCCTGATCGTGCTGTTCTTCGCGCTCCTGATCTTCGGGATCATCTACGCCGCGAAGCGGATCTTCGGCCGCCGCAAGTAGGCGGACGGGCCCGTCGACCCCGGGTGGCGGGAGCCGTCGGGCGCGGGCGACCCTCACGCCGGCCGCGCGTACGACGACCACCGCGCGTACGACGACCACCCCGGCGGGGGGGCGGGGGGGGGGCCGGGGGCGGGGGGGGGGCGGGGGGGGGCGGCGGCGGGGGGCCCGGGGGCCGCGCTGGCCGGCGGACCCGCGCTCCCCCCGCCCTCGGCCCCCCCTGTGCCGCCCGGCCGGCGCGCCCCCGCCCCCGGCGCGCCCCCCCCCGCGGTGGTCTGTTTCCGGACGCCCGTAGGGCCGGGTCAGCCGGTCCTCGGAATGTCCCGGCACTCCTGCTGTTGTTCCACGTCGTCGGCGAATTCGGCCCACCAGCGGCTGCAGCATTTCGCCATGTAGGCGATGCGGGCCTTGTTGTGGGCCGGTAGCGATCTGATGAGATTGGCGCGCTTCTCCTGGCTGATGGCGTGGAAGCTGAGCCAGCGGAGCAGGAACCTGCCGCTGCCGGTCAGGCGCAGCGACGGGTCCTTCTGCAGGCTGGTCAGGTCGGAGACGTAGGACCCGTCCATCGGGTCGGGGCCGGTGGCGGGGGCCGCGGTCCGGTCGAGCGGTCCGGCCGCGGCGCCGGTGGTCGGGCGCGAGCCGGGTAGGAACCTGGCCGGGAGGGGGCCCTCGCCGCGGCCGAGGCGGTTGCGGACGTCCCGGGCGGTCCCCACGGAGATCCCGGCGCGCTTGGCGATCTCGCGCAGGCTCAGGTGCGGCTCGGCGCTGATGATCTCGCCGGCGCGCAGCCGGCCGGCCGAGCTGTTCAGGGGGCGGACCCGTCCGTCGCGACCGATCCTGGCCTGGTCCTCGGGCCGGTGGTCGGGTCGCGAGCGGGCTCGGATCCGGGCGACGGTGGGGGCGCTGAGGCCGGTCATCCGGGCGATCGCCCGGTCCGACCAGCTGCCGCCGGAGGCGAGGATGCGGGTGGCGGCGGACTCGCGGTCGGAGAGGGAGAGCGGCAGTCCGTGGGTCACGTTCAGCTGGACGGCGCGGATGAACGCCTCCAACTCGGTGCCGTCGAAGTACTTGACGGGTACCTCGGAGTCACCGCGGGACTGGGCCACCCTCAGCCGGTGCATCCCGTCGATGACCCGCATCGATCCGCGGTGCACCAGGATCGGCGGGAGGGCGGCGTCGGATTCGGCCAGGAGTCGGATGTGGTCGGGGTCCTCGCCGTCGAGTCGGGGGGAGTCGGCCGGCCGGAGCCGGTCGATCCGGACGGTCTCCACCGTCATGTTCCAGGAACGGCGAGCGATCAGTACGGCACTGTCTGTCGTGGGGGTCGAACGCCCTTCGCTGAGCAATTTCACCTTCACAGGACGAGTGGAAACCGCAGGGGACGTTAATCGGTGGTTTATTCTGCTCGAATGCCGGCCGTAAGTCGGTTGGGGCGACCTGCGGCAAAAGTGAGGCAACTTCCGGGGCCTCCGGGCGTGATTCACCTCCTTATCGGAGCGTATTTGCGGGGCATAGACATGTCAAGAGAGATCGACGCCGGGCGGCGCCGGACGTGATTTGCGCCGGTGGGCGGCGTCGGCGGGGAGTGGCGACGGATACCCAGCAAATTTCGCCGCCAAACCGGCATGATCCGGCAGGTCGAGTTCGGGCGAATCGCGCGGGTTGCGCGGGTCCAGAGATATCACGGGAAGATCTCGGCGTGTTGGGGGAATAAAATGCGAATGGTTGCCCCGGTCGATCAGGGCCGGTCGGCCGCGTCGCCGCCCGGGGAGGCCTCCTGGTGGAACACGCAGCCGACCCACCCGCCCGCGGCCTCCTTGATCACTCCGACCTGCGGGTCGGTGCTCGCCCGCAGGTAGCAGCCGCCGTACCCGTCCGAGCCGGTGACCGACGGGTCGGTGACGAACACCCCCCAGTTCACGTGGAACGCCCGCTCGCCGCCGTCCGCCGTCGGGAACACGTCGGGGACCGGCGTCACCCGCCGCTGCAGGACGTACGGCCCGCCGACCGCCCGTCGGACGCGGTCGAGCCACTCCGCGGGCGGGACGGTCCAGCCGGGCACGACGCCGATGCCGCTGTGGGAGAGCACCGGCTTGAGGACGAGGTCCCGTTGCTCGGCCCGGGCGTAGGCCTCCACGTCGCCCGTCGAGCCGTCCGGCAGGCGGACCCGCGGCCGCAGGAAGCGGGTCCACGGCAGGAGGCGGTCCAGGCAGGCGCGCTCGGCGGCGTCGAGGACGTCGAGGTGGCGGTCGTCGGACAGCAGGGCCAGAGCGCCCTTGTTGCCGTAGAGCTCGGCGTCCAGCCGGCTGATCAGCCGGACCGCGCCCGACTCGACGGTGCGCAGCAGCGGTTCCAGCAGGGCCTCGTCCTGCGGGGTGCGGACCTGTTCGATCAGGAACATCCGCAGCACGGCGTCCACCGGCCGGCCGTGGACCTCCAGCCGGCCCGAGTGCTCGACCAGCTCCCCCACGTGGCAGGGCACGGCCTCGATCCCCGCCTCGTCCAGGAGCGACGCGAAGACGTGCAGCCACAGCTCGTACGCGGCGAACCTCGTCGGCCAGTCGGCCAGCGCCACCACCGGTCGCTCGTGCGGCGGACCGCACTCGGCCCGGACGGTCGCGACGAGGTGCTGCACGGTGTCGACGTAGCCGAGCCCGTGGTCGGCGGCGAACCGGGACAGTGCCGGGTGGCCGAGCAGGGCCCGGTTGAGCAGGGCGTTGTTCGCCCCGCCGAGGGCGCTGGAGATGTTCAGCTCCAGCAGTCGGAAGCCCTCGGCGGCGCGGAACAGGTCCGCGCGGGCCAGCCGTGTCGACGGCGGCCCGGACGCGGCGCGGCGGGCGAGCCGCGCCTGCGGGGCCGTCACGCCGAGGGCCTCGGCCAGGGCGCCCGGGTCACCGTCGAAGCTGCGCTCGGGCAGTTCGGTCAGCAGGCGGTGGACGGTGCCCAGGTCCTTCGCCAGCGCGGCCCGTTCGGTGGCGGAGAGGAAGAGCGGCGCGGGGAGGAACTGCCCGCGGTAGGTGATCCGCAGCAGCCGGTTCCGGTCGGCCTCCCGGGTCAGGTCCTCCGCCCGGACCCCCTCGCGGGCCAGGTGCTCGCGGTAGGCGCGGTCCAGGCCGGAGCGTCCGGGCGCGCCGAAGTGATCGATGTCCATTTCCCGTTTCCCCCGTCGGTGGTGCTCGTCTGCGGTCGGTGGCCGCTCAGGCCCGGCCGCCCTCCGTCAGGCTCGGCCGGGGCGGGGCGGGCGGTGCCGACCGGAGGGCCTCCGTCAGCCGGGACACCGTCGGCGCCTCGATCACGGTCCGGACGCTGATCGTCAGCCCGAAGACGCTCCGGATCCGGTTGACCAGCCGGAGCGCGTCCACGGACCTGCCGCTGAGGGCGAAGAAGCTCTCCTCGTCGTCGACCCGGTCCAGTTCGAGGACTTCGCACCAGATCCCGCGGACGAGCTCGGTGGTGGGGGCGGGCGTGGGGTGTGCGGGGCTCATGGCTTCGGTCTCCGTCGACAGGGCTTCGAGGGCAGGGCTTCGAGGGCAGGGCGTCGAAGGCGTGGGGCGCTGGGTCAGCAGAATTCGAGGAAGAACATGTCGCGGTGCCCTTCGACGGCCGGTGGGGCCGGCCGTACCGGCGACGCGGAGTGCAGGCAGGTGCGGTCGTCCAGGAAGATGAACTCGCCCGGCTCGGTCAGGGTGTGGGTGAGCACCGGCGTGCCGGAGTTGTCGTACAGGGTGCTGGACCCGCCGGAGACGCCCCGGCGCGCGACCAGCATCATGACGATGTGCTCCACGCCGTCCCGGTGGAGGCCCTCCGGGGTCGGGTTCCCGGGCTCCGTCCCGGACGCGGTGATCCGGTGCTGGTGGATGTTCACCCGGCGGATCGCGGGTGCCGGCCGGTCACCGGGCGCGGTCCGGGCGATGTGCCCGGCGAACCGGTCCAGCAGCCGGCGGACCACGACGGTGTCCAGCAGCCCGGGGTCGACCGGTTCGAACCGGCGGACGACGCCGCCGTTCAGCCGGTTGATCGCCTTGCTCTGCAGAAAGCCCTCGTGGTCGAGCCGCCGGACCGCGCCGCCGTCGAGTTCGTGCGAGATCGTGGCGTATTTCCGGCGCCGATACGTCCCCCCGTCCCCCATGTGTGCGTCGAGTGGCAGATCCTCCCAGAACCGGCTGAATGCGGCCCAGTCGTCGGAATGCCAGAGCGGATCGTCGCGAACGTTGCCAACCGAAAAGACCGGCTCATCCATTCGGCCCAGACTCATCACGGGCCGAGGCGCTGTCAAGGGCCGTCGGATCGAGCGGCGGGGGTGCGGTGCACGCCGATGGAATTCGCGGGGGAATTCCCCTATGCTCGCCGTTTCCGCCCGCAGGTGAAGGGTGCCCGGCCGGTCCGGTCGGCAGCGGCACGGCAGTGGACCCGGACGGCGTGCGCGACCTCGTCCGTGCAACTGCCAGCGGCTGTCAGTTGTCCGCCCGCCGGTGGAAATGGGCCGGCCTTGACGAATGTCCGGGCCCTCGCCGTTACTTGCTTCCGGCCGATGCTCACCCCCTCGTACCGCTCCCCGGCCGTTCCGACGTTCCGGCCCGAAGGAAGTCGTCGCCCGACCCGCGGTTCCAGCGAGGTGATGCGGTGCGGTGTGCGGGTGCCGAGTCCCCTCCGGCGCGCCCGGTCCCCGACTCGACACGTGAAGGAGCCCCATGGCCATGGCCGACCGCCCCGACCCCGCGACGACCGGGAGCACCGTCCGGCTGCCCGACGGACTGACCGAGGGGCTCGCGGACCTGAGCCGGGTGCACGACGTTCCGCCGGAGGTGACGCTGCTCGCCGCGTACGCGGTGCTCGCCCTGCGGCACGGCGGCGAACCGGACCCGACGGTGACGGTGAGCGCGGGCGAGCCGGCCCGCACCGGCGCCCACCGCCTGGACCTGACCGGTGATCCGTCCTTCGCCGGGCTGCTGGCACGGCTGCGCGAGCAGGCCCCGCTCGGGCCCGTCGACCCGGCCGCAGACCTGCGGATCGAGCTGCGCCCCGGCCTCGGGACGGCCGTCGACCCGGGCCGGCCGCCCGCACTGACCGTCCAGCGGGCACCGGACGGCCCGCGCACCCGGATCGGCCACCACCCGGCGGAGGCCGAGCGCTGGACGGCGCGCTGGCACACCCTGCTGGCCGGTGTCGTCGCCGATCCGGACACCCCGGTCGGGCGGACACCGGTGCTGCCGCGCGCCGAACTGGACCTGCTGCTCGGAGCGTGGTGCCGCACGGGTTCCTCGGCACCCACCGCCGCCCTGGTGCACCGGCTGGTGGAGGCCTGGGCGGAGCGGACGCCCGAGGCCGTCGCACTGGTGCAGGCCGGGCGCTCGCTCAGCTACGCCGAACTGAACGCCCGGGCCAACCGGTTGGCCCACTGGCTGCGCGAGCGGCAGGTCGGGCCGGAGGTCGCGGTGGCGCTCTACGGCGGCTCCACCGTCACGATGCTCACCGGCATGCTGGCCGTGCTCAAAGCGGGCGGCTACTACGTGCCGCTGGACGTCGCCGCGCCGCCCGCCCGCACCGCCGAGGCCCTGGCCGAATGCGCTCCCCGGCTGGTGCTCACCGAAGCCCCGCACACTGCCGCGCTGACGGCGCCGGCCGCCGGCCGGGAGGTCCACGACCTGGCCGCGTGCGACCTCGCCGGCCGCCCGGCCGGCAATCCCGACCCCGCCGTGCACGGCGAGGACCTCGCCTACCTGATGCACACCTCGGGCTCCACCGGCCGCCCCAAGGGCGTGGCCATGCCGCACCGTGCGCTGGTCCGGATCCTCGACTGGTACGTCACCGCGACCGCGATCGAACCCGGGGCGCACGTCCTGCAGTTCAGCGCCCTCAGCTTCGACGCGTCGTTCTGCGAGATCTTCGGTGCCTGGCACGCCGGTGCCCGGCTCGTCCTCCTGCCCGACGAGGCCGTCCGGCGCGACCCCGAGGCACTGCTCGACCTGCTGGAGCACGAGGCGATCGAACACCTGGAGGCGCCCTACTCCGGCCTGCTCAACATCGCGCACTGGGCGGCCCGCCCGGACGGGCGCCGGGCCACCCGGCTGCGCACCGTCGTCACCGGCGGCGAGCAACTGGTGATGGCCCCCGACCTGGTGCGGTGGCTGGAGCAGATGCCCGGCTGCGTGCTGCGCAACGGCTACGGCCCCTCGGAGACCAGCGTGGCCACCACGCACTGGCTGCGCGGGAACCCGGCCGACTGGCCGCAGCTGCCGTCGATCGGACGCCCCATCACGGACGCCTCGGTGTACCTGCTCGACGAGGCGCTCCAGCCGACCCCGACCGGCGTGATCGGGGAGCTGTACGTCGGCGGGCCGATCGTCGCCCGCGGCTACGCCGGCCGGCCCGCGTTGACCGCCGAACGCTTCGTCGCCGACCCGTTCGGTCCGGAACCCGGCAGCCGGATGTACCGGACCGGCGACCTGGCCCGTCACCGGCCGGACGGCTCGCTGGAGTTCCTGGGCCGGGCCGACCACCAGGTGAAGATCCGCGGGCACCGGGTCGAGCCTGGCGAGGTCGAGGCGCGGCTGCTGGAGCACCCGCTGGTCGGTGAGGTCGCGGTCACCGTGCGCGAGGACGGCACCGGCCGCAGCCTGGTCGGGCACGTCGTCGCCCGGGACCCGGCCCGCACCCCCACCCCGCCGGAGCTGCGGGCGCACGCGGCCCGGCTCCTGCCCGCGCACATGGTGCCCGCCCGCTTCGTCCTGCGGTCCGCGCTTCCGCTCACCCCGACCGGGAAGCTGGACCGGGCCGCCCTGACGGCGCCCGAGCAGGCCGCCCAGCCCGATCAGACCGCGAAGCCCGAGCAGACCCCGGCGACCGCGGAAGCGGCGGGACCGACGGGACCGACGGGCGCAGGGTCGGAGCCGCCCGTCGGAACGGCCGGGCCGTCCGGGACGGCCGCCGCGCTGCTCGGCATCTGGCAGGAGGTCCTGGCGATCCCGCAGATCGAGGTCACCGACGACTTCTTCGACCTCGGTGGCCACTCCCTGCTGGCCACCCGGGTCATCTCCAAGGTCCGCACCGCGCTGGGCAAGCGGGTCCTGATCGGCGACATCTTCGAATGTCCGACGGTCGAGCTGCTCGCGGCCCGGATCGACCGCACGGCAGCCCGGGGCGCGAAGTGAGCCGGCCCGTCGTCGTCATCGTCGAGCCCTACTCCTCGGGAAACATGTACGCGCCCGCGCTGCGCCGGGCCGGCTTCTCGCCCTGCGGGGTCACCCTGCGCTCGGCCGCCCCGCTGGCCGCCTCGTTCCGGGCCGAGGACTTCGACCACCACCTGGAGTACGGCGCCGACGACGCCGCACCGATCACCCCCGAACTGCTCGACCCGGTACTGGACCGGCTGCGCGAGCTGGCACCCGTCGCGATCCTCCCGGGCGAGCAGCACGGCGTACGGCTCGCCGACCGGCTCGCCGCCGAACTCACCCCGGACCGCGCCAACCGGCCCGAACTCGCCGCCGCCCGCTGGCACAAGGGCGAGATGTACGCCGCCGTGGCCGCCGCCGGGCTGCCCGTCGTCGAGACGCTCTGCGTCCGCGACCCGCGGGAGGCCGCCGACTGGCTGCGCGACCGCGGGCTGGAGGGGCGGGACCTCGTGGTCAAGCCCGCGAACGCGTCCGGCACCGACGGCGTGACCAGGCACCCGGGAGGGGCGGGCTGGCGCGAGGCCGTCACCGGCCTGGCCGGCTCGGTGAGCCGGCACGGCATCCGGCTGACCGACGTGGTCCTCCAGGAGTACGTCACCGGCGTCGAGTACGCCGTCGACACCTTCAGCCACGACGGCGTGCACACCGTGACCGACATCGTCCGGTACCGAAAGCACTCGGCCGACGGCCGGATGGCGATCTACGAGAGCATGGAGTTCGTGCCCCACGACGCGCCGGGCCACGACCAACTCCTGCGGTACACCCGGCAGGTGCTGGACGCCCTCGGCGTACGGTTCGGCGTCGCGCACACCGAGGTCATGGTCACCGACCGCGGGCCGCTGCTGATGGAGGTCAACGCCCGGCCGCCGGGCGGCGCGCAGCCGTGGGCCTGCCAGCTGGCCACCGGTGACAACCTGATCGAGCGTGCCGTGCGCCACCTGGCCGGGGACGGCGCCGTCCGCCTCGACTACTCCCTGGAGATGACCGTCCTGGTGGTCTTCTTCTCGGTCCGCTCGGCCGGGCCGATCAGCGGGATCGACGGCCTGAACGCCATCACCGAGCTGCCCAGCTGCTGCCACCTCAAGGTCAACGTCAAGGACGGCGACGAGGTGCCGGAGACCCTGGACCTGATGGACGCGCACAAACTCGGCGTGGCGGTGCTCGCCGACCCCGACCCGGCCCGGGTCGCCGCCGACCACCTGGCGGTGCGGCGGATCGCCTCCCGGATCGGGCGGCCCGGCGGGTTGACCGTCGACACGGCGGCGGTGGCACCATGACCGCCGGCCCGCCGTTCTCGGCCCACCCCGACCTCGCCTCCTACCTCGACGCGCTGCGGGACCGGGCGCGGATCCCGGTGTACGGGGCGGCGGACGACCGGACCGCCGCACTCACCGAACTCACCGATCCCGCCCGGCCGTCGGACGATCCGGCACCGCCCGGTCCGGCCGGCGGGGTGCTGGTGCTCGCACCGCCCGGCTCGGCCGCCGCCCCGGTGGCAGCGGCGCTCGCGGAACGCGTCGGAGGGACGTTCACCACCGGCGCGCCCGGCGGGGCGGCCACCCCCGGGCGCGGCGGCGTGGACCACGTCGTGCTGGTCGCGCTCGCGGCCGAACTGTCGCTCGGGCCGGTGCTCGACATCCTCGACGCGACGGCGGAGCTCCGCCGCGCCGGCCGGGGCGAGGCTGCGCTCGGCGTGGTGCTCGGCCGGGACCTGGGCGAGCTGAGCCGACTGATCGCGAAGGGGCTCGGCAGCGGCCTGCGGACACCACCGGACCACCCGCAGCTCTGCGTCGCCCCGTGGGGCGGTCGGCAGCGGGACGACACGCCCGGTGTGCACTGGGTGACGGGTGCCGACGCACGCGCCGACGTGGTGGCACCGCTGCTGACCGGGCGGCGGCACGGACTGGTCTCCTTCGCCGTCGCCGGACGCGAGCACGGCCTGGTCCTCTCCGACACCGTGGTCTGCGGCGCCGTCGGCGACCGGACGGCCGGGCGGGCCCCGGCGCCCGCCGGTGCGCCGAGCTGTGCCTTCACCGGGCAGTGCTTCCGCCCGGGGGTGGACGCGGCCGGGGTCGTCCTGGCCCGGGAGGTCCGGGCCGACGTCGTCCTCGCCAACAGCTGTATGTCCTGGCGGCCCGGCCACGGCCTGGTGGCCGCCGACTACCAGCTGACCAACGCGTTCGCGCACGGCACCGCGGCGGCCTTCATCGGGGCCGTGCACCGGATGGTTCCGGACGTCGGCCTCAACCGCCTCGCCCACCGGGCCGCGGCGGCCGGGGCCGACGTGGGGGGGGGCGGCGGGGGGGGGTAACGGGGGGGCGCCCGGGGGGGGGGCGGGGGGCGGGGGCGGTGGCTGTTAAAAAAAACCCAGCCCCCGCGACCCACGTGTGTGGGG
>NZ_JBHWBZ010000010.1:103301-176377 GCF_042735475.1 Kitasatospora sp. NPDC059577
GCGCCGGGCCCGGCGGGGGCTGACAGCGGCGCCGGGCACCGGATGTTACCGGCCGACGCCCACACCCCCCCCCCCCCCGGGCCCGGGGGGGGGGCCCCCCCCGTGGGCCGGCTCGGCGTCCTGCTGAACCGGCGGGCCGCCGGCCGGGAGGTGCCGCACTACCTGGTGCTCGGCCTGCCGTGGGTGGTGCCCGTCCCCGGGGCCGGTCCGGTCCGGCTGGAGGACCTCGTCGCGCTGGTCGGCGAGACCGACCCGCCCCCGGGCGACCCGGCCGCCGCGACCCCGGACGACCGGACCAGGGCCCGGCTGCGGCAGGCGGGCCGGGCGATCCGGGCCCTGCGCGAGCTTCCGCTGGCCGGGCTGCTGCCGGCCGACGGCCTGCCGGAGCTCGACGCCCGGGTCAGCACGGCGGTGGCCGTGCTCAAGGGGGACCCGTCGGTCGTGGCGACCGACGCCGACGCCGACGCCGACCCGGTGGAGCGGCTGCTGGAGCGGGTGGCCGAGGCGGAGTACGGCGTCGCGCTCGACCTGTACGACTTCGGACAGGTCAGCGAGTCCTCCCTGAACGAGGTCTGGGAGGACTTCCTGGAGACGACGGCCGTTCCCGGCACCGCGCGCTGCCCGTACTGCGGGGGGCCGACGGCCACCGTGACGGGTCGGCACCCGGCCCACCCCGGGCTGGAGCGCGCGGTCCTGGCCTGCCACACCTGCGGCCCGGTGCTCGACCTCCCCACCGGTTCGCCGGTCCGCGACATCAGCATCGACTGCCCGCCGGTCTGGCGGAGTCCGGGGACGGTGACGGTCGAGGTCACGGTCACGGCAGTCGACGGGGCGGGGGAGGGTCTCCCGGCGGCGGTGCTGGTCCAGGTCGCCAGGGGAGCCGCCCACGGTCTGGCGGTGCCGGAGCCGCAGCGGCTCCGGCTGGTGCCCGGAAGCCCGCTCAGGGTCCGGGCCGAGGTCGAGGTGGCGGAGGACGCCTTCGCGCACCCCGAGCACGCCGTTCGGGCCGTCGTGGTGGCCGGCGGCTCGGTCCACAGCGCCACGCGGCCGGTCGCCGTCCGGCCGGTCGCCGTCCCGCCGCCGGCATGACCGGGTGGTGGGACGACCGGGGTGGCCGGCAGGCGACCGGACGGGCCGGCGACCGGGCGGTGACCGGGAAATCGGTCCGGCAATCCGGGTCGGCGATTCGGGTCGGCGATTCGACGGAAATCCGGAAAGGCCTTGCGGCGCCGTGCAACTGACAGATCGTCGCGGTTGAACGGTGTCGTCCGAGGCGTCGGGAAATGCTTGTGCACGCCCGGTCCGGTCGGATGTAGTGGTCGAGATGCCGGGGCGGCCCCGAGGCGACACCGACGGGGAACGCGGCACGCGGAAAGGTGGAGAATTGAACCCGTTCGACGACCCTGAGGCCTCCTTCGTGGTCCTGGTCAACGAGGTGGGGCAGCATTCGCTCTGGCCCGAGTTCCGCGACGCGCCCACGGGCTGGCGGATCGCCCGGCAGAAGGCGAGCCGCGCGGAATGCCTCGCATTCATCGAGAGGAACTGGCAGGACCTGCGGCCGACGGGCCCGGTCGGGAAGCCGTCGGTGGCCCCGACCGCCTGATGTCGGCTGCGGGCTGCCTCGACCCGGCAGCAGAAGGAGGGGAAATGGCTGCGGTGCCGCTGTCGTTCGGACAGGAGCGGTTCTGGTTCCTGAACCAGGTCGAGGGCTTCTCGGCCGCCCACAACTCGGCGGAGGCGTTCCGGTTGTCCGGTCCGCTGGACGCCGGGGCGTTGGAGGCGGCGCTCGGGGACGTGGTGGTTCGGCACGAGATCCTGCGCACGGTGTTCCCGCTGGTCGACGGCGACCCGTCCCAGCGGGTGCTGCCCGCGGTGGAGGGCCGCCCGGCCCTGGTGGTGACGGAATCGAGCGAGCCGGACGTGCGGGCGCGGGTGGCCGAAGCCGCCGGCCGGGGCTTCGACCTGACGGCGGACCGGCCGCTGCGCGCGTGGCTGTTCGCCGTGGGACCGCAGGAGCACGTGCTGCTGCTGGTGTTCCACCACATCGTGTGGGACGCCTGGTCGGCCGGACCGTTCTGGGGGGACCTGGCCCGGGCCTACGAGGCCCGGCTGGCCGGTGACGAGCCGCAGTGGTCCCCGCTCCCGGTCCAGTACCGGGACTACGCGGTGTGGCAGCGCGCGGCGCTCGGCGACGAGGACGACCCACAGAGCGCCCTGGCCGGACTGCTGACCCACTGGTGCGGTGAACTGGCCGGACTGCCGGAGGAGTTGGAGCTCCCGGTGGACCGCCCGCGGCCGCCGGTGCCCAGCCGGGTGCTCGGCACCGTCCCGTTCCGGATCGAGGCCGGACTGCACGGTCGCCTCCAGGAGACCGCGCGGGAGGGCGAGGCGACCCTGTTCATGGTGCTGCACGCCGCCGTCGCCGCACTGCTGACCCGGCTGGGAGCCGGCCCGGACATCCCGGTGGGCACCCAGGTCGCCGACCGCGGTGACGACGCGCTGAACGACCTGGTCGGCTTCTTCGTGAACACCGTGGTGCTGCGCGCCGACACCTCCGGCGACCCGAGCTTCCGCGCACTGCTGCGCCGGGTCCGGGACACCGACCTCGCCGCGTTCGAACGGCAGGAACTGCCCTTCGAGAAGCTGGTGCACGCGCTCAACCCGCAACGGTCGGTCGACCGCCACCCGCTCCACCAGGTCTCGATCGCGTTCGGCGACGGCGTGGAGAACACGCTGCGGCTGAAGGACGTGCGCTCCCGCCACGAGAGCATCGACACGGACAGCGGGACGCTGGACCTCGTCTTCGACCTGAACCCGACCCGCACCGCGACCGGCGGCCCGGACGGCATCGACGGCATCCTGGCCTTCGCGGTGGACCTCTTCGACCGGGCGACCGCGCAGCGGCTGGCCCACGGCCTGGTGCTGCTGCTGGAAGCCGTGGCCGCGGACCCCGATGCGCCGATCGGCCGGGCCGACCTGCGCTTCCCGCTCGACCGGGCCCGGGCCGTGCACCGGCCGAGCGGACTCGAACGGGCGGCCGTCCCACGGTCGCGGGAGCCCGCCCGGACGGCGGACCGGACGGCGGACCGGGCGGCGGACCGGGCACGGACGCCGCTGGAGGAGACCCTGTGCGGGCTGTTCGCCGAGGTGCTCAAGCGGACGACGGTCGCGGTCGACGACGACTTCTTCCTGCTCGGCGGGCACTCCCTGGCGGCCACCCGGCTGGTCAGCCGGATCCGTTCGGTCCTGGGAGTCAGGTTCGGCGTCCGGGAGTTCTTCGACGAACCCACGGTGACCGGGGTCGCCCGTCGGCTCGGCGACTCGGACCGCACGGACCCGCTGCCGCCGATCTCCCGCCGGTCCGCAGCCCCGGGCAGCACCGGCCGGGACGCGTAGCGGTGGGCGTCGACACCGGACCCGACACCCCGCCCGACACCGGATCCGCCGCCGGCGCGCCGTACCGGCGGACCCGGGCGGCGGCCGCGCGGTGCCTGCACGAGGTCTTCGAGGAACGGGCCGCCGCCGCGCCCGGCGCCCTGGCGGTGGCGTGTGCGGAGGAGCGGCTCAGCTACGGCGAGCTGGACGCACGGGCGGACCGGCTGGCCCGACGGCTGGCGGACGCCGGCGTACGGCGCGGTGCGCTGGTCGGCGTCCACCTGGACCGAGGCGCCGGGATGGTCGTGGCGATCCTGGCCGCACTGAAGGCCGGCGCCGGCTACCTGATGCTGGACCGGGCCTTCCCGGTGGAGCGGCTGCGTGCCATGGCCGAGGACGCGGCGCCCGCCGTGGTCGTCGCCCGCACGGCGGCGGACGCGGGCCGCCTCGGCACCCCGGCGGGCTTCGTCCCGCTGACCGGCCCCGGCCCGGCGCTGCCCCGCGGCGCCGTCCGCGCCGGACCGGAGGACGCCGCCTGCGTGATCTTCACGTCCGGCTCGACCGGCCGGCCCAAGGCGGTGTCCGCCCCGCACCGCGCGATCGTCGGCACCGTCCTCGGGCAGCGGTACACCCGGTTCGGCCCGGAGACCGTCTGGCTGCAGTGCGCGCCGGTCTCCTGGGACGCGTTCGCTCTGGAGCTCTGGGGGCCGCTGCTCACCGGCGGCGCCTGCGTGATCCATCCGGGCAGCCCCGATCCGCTCCGGATGGCGCAGCTCGTCGCGACCCACGGCATCACCACGATGAACCTGCCGACCGTCCTGTTCCACGTGATCGCGGACACCGCTCCGGAGACCTTCGCGAAGCTTCGGGACCTCCTGGTCGGTGGCGAGGCGCTCTCGCCCGACCTCGCCGCGCACGTGCTCCGGGAGCACCCGCAGCTGCGCCTCGTCAACGGCTACGGGCCGGTCGAGTGCATGGTCTTCGTGACGACGCACCGGGTCACCGCCGACAGCGCCGCCCGGCCCTCGGTGCCGATCGGCCACCGCCTGGCCGGCAAGCACGTCCGTGTGCTGGACGAGCGGCTGCGGCCGGTCGCCGACGGGGAGGCCGGCGAGCTGTACGCCGCGGGGGAGGGGCTCGCCCACGGCTACCTGGGCCGGCCCGGACCGACGGCCGAACGGTTCGTCGCCGACCCCTTCGGGCCGCCGGGCAGCCGGATGTACCGCACCGGCGACCTGGTGCGCAGGTCGGGCGACGGGGCGCTGGAGTTCGTCGGCAGGGTGGACGAGCAGGTGAAGATCCGCGGCGTCCGGGTCGATCTCGCCGAGGTCGAGTCCGTCCTGGCGGCGCATCCGGAGATCGGCGAAGCAGCCGTCGTCGCCGCGCAGGACAAACACGAAGACCGGTTCCTGGTGGCCTACATGACGATTCGTCATCGAATGGGAAAAGGGGTGTCCGAGCGTGACCTACGCGCCTATGCGGCCGGAAGAATGCCTGATTTCATGGTGCCGTCCCGATTCGTGATCGTGGACTCGTTCCCCCGGACACACAACGGAAAGCTCGATCGCACGGCCCTGGTCGAACGCGAAGCAGGCAGACCGCACGGAGGTGGGCAGGATGCTGATTCTGGGATTCAAAGAAGGTCATGACGGTGCGATCGCCGCGATCGAGGACGGCCGGCTGCTGTTCTCCCTGGAAGCGGAGAAGGACTCCTTCCCGCGTTACGACCGGCTGACCGCCGAGGTGCTGCTGCTCGCCGCGGAACGGCTCGGCCGGATCCCCGACGCGCTGGCGGTCGGAGGCTGGGTCAAGGGTGCGTTCTCCGTCGAACCACCCTCCAGGACGGGCTACTTCGGGGTGGGCCCGGGCTCGGTCTCGGACCAGGCCGGGACGTTCTTCGGCCAGGAGGTCCGGGTCTTCTCGTCGACGCACGAGCGGTCCCACATCATGACCGCGCTCGGCCTCTCCTCCTTCCGGCCCGGCCGGCCCTGCTACTGCCTGGTCTGGGAGGGGAACATCGGCTCCTTCTACCTGGTCGACGAGCGCGGCGAGGTCACCCACCTGCGCCACGTGCTGGCCGACCCCGGGAACAAGTACGCCTACCTGTTCGCCCTCGCCGATCCGCGCTTCCCGGCGAACAAGGGACTGCTCCGCCTCCAGGACGCCGGGAAGCAGATGGCCCTGACGGGCTTCGCGCAGCCGGGTGGCACGACCCGGGCCGAGCAGGAACTGATCGACTTCATCCTGGACCAGGACCAGATCATCCTGAACCTGGCCAAGGGCGACATGACCTGGACGCCGTTCCACAACATCGGCGTGGAGTCCCAGGAGTACAGGAACCTGGCGGCCAAACTCTCGGACGCGATCTTCGACCGGTTCCACGAGTACGCCGCGAAGGAACTCACCGAGGGCTACCCGCTGCTGATATCCGGAGGGTGCGCGCTCAACTGCGAGTGGAACCGCCGCTGGCGCGAATGCGGTCTCTTCCCCGAGGTGTTCGTGCCGCCCTGTCCGAACGACAGCGGCTCCGCGCTCGGCACCGCGATCGACGCGCAGCTCCACTACACCGGCTCGGCCGCGGTCTCCTGGGACGTCTACGCCGGGGACGCCTTCGTGGAGGACGCGGCCTTCGACCCGGCCGCGTACGACGTGCGGCCGCTGGACTTCGCCGAGGTGGCCCGCTTCCTGGCCGACGGCCGGGTGATCGCCTGGGCGCAGGGCCGCTGGGAGATGGGGCCGCGCGCGCTCGGAAACCGGTCCGTCCTGGCCGCGCCCTTCAGCACCGACACGACGACCCGGCTCAACCGGATCAAGCAGCGCGAGGGGTACCGGCCGATCGCCCCGATCTGCCTGGAGGAGGACGCCGACCGCTGGTTCAGCGGCTCGATCCCCGACCCGTACATGCTCTACTTCAGCCAGGTGCGGTCCGAGGAACTGCGGGCCGTCACCCACGTCGACGGGACCGCGCGAGCCCAGACGGTGACCCCGGAACAGAACCCGGAGATGGCCCGACTGCTCGGCGCCTTCCGCGACCTGACCGGATTCAGCGTGCTGTGCAACACCTCGCTCAACTTCTCCGGTCGCGGATTCATCAACCGGACCAGCGACCTGATCCGGTACGGCGAGGAGCACGGCCTGGACGGCTACGTCGTGGGCGACACCTTCGCCGTCCGGCGGGGGCCGAGCGCGTGAGGGGGCTCCCGTGCTGACCGGCACCGGCGCGCCCACCGCGCCCGCACCGAGCCGCTCCGGCCGTACCGAACATCCGGGCCGTGCCGAACACCCCGGCCACTGCGAACACCCCGGCCACTGCGAACGCCCCGCACACTGCGACCCTGCCGAGCACCTCGGCGCTGCCGAACGCTCCAGCCACGCCAACGGGAAGGCGGTTCCCTCGTGAGTCCAGCACCGCGTCAAGTCGCCGGTTTCCAGGCGGATCCGGAGTTCTTCCGCTTGGAGGAACGGACCGAGTTCGACCCCGGGCCGGTCCTGGAGGTGTTGCGCGGACAGCGGCTCGGCGTGATCTTCCGCAACGTGATACCGGACGGGGCGCAGAAGGAATCGGTCGCCCGGTTCTGGTCCAGCCCGGCGCGCCGGCACCGCGAGGGGGAGCCCTCGCACTACATCGGCTCCTACCACTGGAACAAGTCGACCGAGACCTACCTCGTCGAGACCGGCGAGGTCGCGGCGCACGTCCGCGAGGTGCTCGACGTGCCCGACTCGCCCTGGCAGAGCTTCCGTTCGGGACTGTCGGCGGAACTCGCCCGGCACGGCGCCGTGCTGCGGATCGCCGAGCACCGGGGCGCGGAGGCCTGCCCGGCGCTGATCCGGGCCTGGGACAAGGAGGGAAGTTTCGCCCTCGAACCCCACGAGGACGAGGCGCAGTGCGCCGATCCGCGGCAGGCCGGGTTCGAGATCCAGGGCGTGCGCGACTACGAGGTCTGCGCGGTCAACATGTGCGTCGAGCACGAGGAGGGCGGACGGCTGGTGATCTGGAACATCCGCCCGGACGACGAGAGCCGGCGCCGCCTGGGCATCGAGCACACCGGGTTCTCCTACCCGGCCGACACCCTCACCGGGTTCGACGAGCTGCGCATCGACGTCGAACGCGGCGACGTGTACGTCTTCAACGGCGCCTTCGTGCACGCGGTGGACACCAGCAAGGGGAACCGGACCAACCTGTCCTTCCTGATGGGGTTCATCGACGACCGCACCGTGGTCTCGTGGACGTGACCTCCGGCGGCGGCCGATGACCGCCCTCCACCTCTCCGCCATCGCCTACGTGCACGGTGAACGCCGCCCGATCGCCGAACTGTCCGGACGGCTGGACCCCGAACTGCTCGACCCGGCGAGCGGCCTGTCCTGGTACCGGGCCGACGACCGGGACATCTGGCGGCTCGCCGCGGCGGCCGCCGCCCACACCGTCGAGGCCGCCGCCGAACCGCCCGACCTGCTGGTCTACGTGACGGAGAACGACCACGGGAGCAGCGACTCGCTGTCCCGGCTGGTGTGCGAGCTCGGCCTGCCCGCCATCCGGTACCTGCGGGTCTCCGGGCACGACTGCGGCAACCTCGGCCCGGCGCTGCACCTCGCCGCCCAGGCGCTCGCCTCCGGGGAGCACCACCGGGTGCTCCTCCTGCTGGCCGACCGGGTGCTGGACGGCGACCGAAGCCAGGCCGACACGCTCTCCGTGGTCAGCGACGGTGCGGCCGCCTGCCTGGTCACCGTCGAGGATCCGGGGCCGGACGGCGTGCGGTTCGCGGTGCACGGCGTCTCCACGGTCACCGGGGCCGTGGCCGGCGCCGGGGGCGCCGCCGGCGACCGGATCCTGGCCACCGTCGCACTGGCCGTGGCGGGCACGGAGGAGATCGCGCGGCGGACCGGACGCGCGGTGGAGGACTTCGACCACCTCCTCTTCCCCAACTACCGCACCGTCGCGCAGCAGTTCCTCTGCTCGGCCATGGGCGTGCCGCTCGACCGCCTGCTGGTCGGCCCGGTGGCCGAGTTCGGGCACTGCTTCTCCGCGGACAGCCTGGTGTCCCTGGCCCACTGCGCCGACCGCGGTGAGATCCGGCCCGGAGCGCACGTCCTGGCCTTCGGCGACGGCCCCAGCTCCTGGTCGTCGCTGGCCGTCGAGCGGCTCGGCTGACCCCCGGACCGGCCCCACCTCAGAACGAACGATCGTAGGGAATCACCATGCCCATATTCGTAACCGGCCCGGTCGACCGCGAGGTGCGCGACCTGGTCGAGGACGGGACACACCCGCGGGACCGCCCGGGGCCCGTCACCGACGCCCGGCGTGCGGTCGTCGTGGCCGACGACGGCACGGGCCCGGACGGGGAGGACACCCCCTCCGGCCGAAACCCGGTGACGGTGCGGGCGTTCGAGGCGGCCGCGCTCCCGGTCGGGCCGGCGGACGCCCCGTCACCGCTCGTCGAGGTCACCGGCTCACCGGCCCAGGCGTTCCTGACCGTGCTCCGGCACGCCGAGCAGCACGGCCGCCCGGACGGCGGGCAGACGGCGCTGCCGGAATCCCCCGTCCGGGACGTCGTCCTGGTCGGGGCCGGGGTCGTCAATCTGCTGACCGCCTGGCAGCTGGTCCGCGCCGGCCACCGGCTCCGGATCCTCGACGCGCGGCCCGACCCGCGGAGGGCGCTGCACTGGTCGGCGTACGGCTGCAGCCGGTCCGGCGGCGACGCCCGGATGTTCACCCTGACCGAGGCCGACGACTACCACGCCAGGAGCGCCGCCGACCGGCCGCTCGTCAACGGGGTGTTCCGCCGCTCCCTGGACGCCCGCGGCTGGAACGTGAAGGCGAGGCCGTTCACGGCCGCGGAAGAGCACTGGATATCGGAATTCGAAAGCGTCCCGGGCTGGTTGGCCCAGATCTACCACGACGACATCATCTCGTTCAACCGGGAGAGCCACACGCTCTGGCATTCGCTCCGGCACGAATGCCCCGGGCTCTTCCGGGACGTGGGGTACTCGCCGGGCATTCTCCGGCTCTACACGGACGAGGCACAGCTGGAGCAGTCGACGCGGCGCCACGTGACGCTCGGCGCGGTGCGTCGTGTCCTCGGCCCGGAGGCGCTCCGCCGGCGTCACCCCGGCCTCGACGGTGCGACCGACGAGCTGGTGGGCGGCCTGGAGGTGCCCGGGTTCACGGTCAACGTGCACTCCTTCATGGCCCGGTTGATCTCCTGGCTGGAGCGGGCCGGGGCGGTGTTCCGCTGGTCCACCCCCGTCGAAGGGCTGGAACGCGCCGCCGACGGACGGCTGCACGGCCTGCGCCTGCCCGACGGGTCGTTGACGGCCGACGGCTTCGTCATCTCCCCGGGGGCCTACGGCCGGGAGCTGCTGGCCGGCACCCGGTCTGCCGGCCGGATCCACGGTGTGCTCGGGGTCTGGATGGAACTGCCCGATCTGGAGCCGGAGTTGCGCCGGTCGTTGAAGATCGCCCGGCGCGGACACCCGGCCGAGGACGCGAACGTCACCCGGGCGACCGACGCGCACGGCCGCCCGCTCCTGGTCGTGGGATCCGGTTACGGCCACACCGGCGAGGACCCCGCCGACGTCGATCCCGCCGCGCTGGAGACGATGTTCGCCGCGGTCGAGGACACCTGTCGGCAGTTCTTCCCGAAGGCGTACGCCCTGGCCCGCGAGGACGGTTCGCTGCGCCGCAGCCGTCGGGTCTGCGTGCGCCCCTGGACCTCCGCCAACCTCGGCATCTTCGAGACGATGCCCACCACCGCCGGCGGGGTCGGTGTCATCACCGGTGGCCACAACACGGGCGGCTTCGCCCAGGCGCCGAGCGTGGCACAGGCCGTCGTCGCCGCCCTGAAGGGACGCCCGCACCCGATGCACGAGCTGTACCACCCGCAGCGCCTGGACCGCTTCCTCCGGCCCGCCCGGTACCGCCCGGCCGCGGAGCCGTTGCTGACGCCCGCCGTCCTGCCCGGTGGCCGGGGGCTGCGATGAGGCTGGAGCGGCGCAACGGCAACGAGTGGCATCGCACCGGAGACGCCGGGGATGCCGGGGACACCCCGGGCACCCCGGTTGCCCCCGGCGACCGGCTGCGGGTGGCCGTCCTGTGCTCGGACGACCCGCACCACCGCTACCTGGTAGCCCGGGTCGCGCGGGACCTGGACCTGGTCGGGGTCGTCGTCGAACCGGGCGCCGAGCAGCAGCGCCGGCTCTGGGCGCGGCGTGCCCGGACGGACGCGGTCGCCCGGGCGTACCAGGTCCGCCGCCAGCGGTGGACCGGCCGGTCGGCGTACCGGCGCCGGTACTTCGCCGCGCTGACGCCCCCGGTGGGTCCCGCACCGGAGCGGGTCCTGCGGGTCGACTGGATCAACTCCCCGGAGGCCGTGGACTTCCTCGCAGGGCTGGCGCCGGACGTGACGGTCGTCTGCGGGACGACCTACCTCAGGCGCCCGGTCATCGAGGCCGGCGGTCTGATGATCAACATCCACGGGGGGTACCTCCCCCAGTACAAGGGCAACCACTGCGTCTTCTTCGCCTTCCTGCGCAAGGACTACCACCGCATCGGTGCCAGCCTGCACCTGGTCACCTCCCGGCTGGACGGCGGCGAACTGGTCGAGGTGGTCCGGCCGGAGGTCCTGCCGCAGGACAACGACGAACACCTCTACGACCGTTCGGTGCACCTGGCGATCGACCGCCTGACGGAGATCCTCACCGTCTTCGAGGCCGGCGGCACCGTGCTGCGGACCGTCCCGCAGGAGGACACGGGGGAGACCTTCCGCCACCGCAGCCGCAAGCCGCACCTGGACCTGTGGGCCTGGCTTCGGATCCGGCTGGGGCTGGAACGGGTCCCGCACATCCCGCGCGAACAGCCGCCGTTCGACTGCCTGGTGCCGCGCGACGCCATGCGCCGGGACTCCTAGGGTCCGTCTCCACGCCCCCGCCGTCCGCGGGCGGGGGCCGAAGACGGGCCCCGGGTCCGGGCTGGCCGGGTTCGTCGGGCGCGGACGTTCAGGGGCGGTCCCGCCACGGGACCGCCCCTGAACGGCTTTCCACGGCTCAGCCGAGGTAGTCCTCCAGCACCGAGCCACGGCGGACGGTGTCCAGGGTGAAGCAGTGCAGCCCGCCGCCGAACAGCCGGCGGTGCCGGTGGCGGACCGGGACGGCGGTGAAGCCGTGCCGCTCCAGGGTCCGCATCAGCTCCGGGCACGCCTCGTTCACCAGGACCGTCTCCGGGTCGACCGAGAGGACGTTGAGGTCGATGTACGGGCTGGTGAGCACCAGGTCGTCGTCGTCGTAGGACGGGAAGGCGTTGACCTCCGGCTCGGGCGCGAAGATCATGTCCCACTTGCGCAGCGGTTCGGGCAGCATCTCGGCGACCCGCGGCGTGCGCACCAGGAGGAGGCCGGGGCGCAGGGCCAGCACCATGCTGTCGATGTGGTTGTCCGTCATCGAGACACGGTGGATCCGGAACCGGCCCTCCAGGTGGCGTTCGAGCCAGTCCACGCCCAGGGCGTGGTTCTTCGTCGAGACGTTGATCATCAGGTCCCTGCCCAGGCGCAGGCACTGGGCGCCGTCGATCATCATCTCGAATCCCGTGTCGTACGGCGAGGCCGAGGGCTGCTTGATGAACTCGGCCGGTCCGCCGGGCGAGCGTTCGGCGTAGGACGGGTCGAAGGAGGCGTCCGTCATGATCGGCCGGGGCATCACCGTCCACCGGGCGCCCTGCTCGAAGTAGCCCTGGAACACCTTCTTCAGCAGCTGCGTCTCGAAGTACCGCGACCGGACCTGCGGCGGGGTCTCGATGATCTCGTCGCCGAGGATCAGGGTGTTGTCCCTGATGTTCAGCGGCGGCAGCACCGCGGCCGGCCAGGCCAGGGTCTCCACCTGGGAGACCTCGGCCAGCGGCATCGGCCGGTGCACCGTGACCGAGAGGGACTCCAGGGTCTGCGCGATGCCCTCGACGTCCTCGTTCAGCTCCTCCACGTACCGCCTCTTGATGGGCGACTGCACGCCCGCCTCCGGGCGCCCGCCGGCGCCGGGCGGGGAGATCACCGGGTAGTACTGCCGGTCGTAGAAGGACTTCTGTTCGGAGAGCTGGTCGTAGAAGAACAGCTTGAAGGAGAGTTCTGCCTCGTGCGTCGTGTAGTTCTCGGCGGACCCGACGATGACCTCCTGGAGCGGAGACCAACCGTCGTAGCTGTTCAGGCGCATGGGCCTGCCTCCTTCTGCGGTGGTTGTCCGGACACCCGGGCGGATCCGGGCCCGGTGGTGGTGGAGTCGGTGGCCGTGGCGGGGCGCGGGGCCGCGAGCAGCCGGATCAGGGTCCTCAGGGTGGGCGCGGCGAGGAACGCCGGCACGGAGAGGGCCACGCCGTACTCGGCCCTGACCCGCTGCAGCAGCTGCATGACGCGGGCCGAGTCGCCGCCGTGGGCGAAGAACTGGTCCGGGAGCGCGGCGGTGTCACGGCCGAGCACCTCGCACCAGAGCGTGGCGACCCGGCGCTCCTGCGCGGTGCGCGGCACGTCGTCCGCCGGCTCCGCCGCCGGTGGTGCGGGCAGCCGGGAGCGGTCGAGCCGGCCGGCCGGATCCAGCGGCAGCCGCGGCAGCACCACGATCCGGTGCGGTACCGCGTAGTCGGGCAGTGCCTCGCGCAGGTACCGCAGCAACTCCTCCGGCACGGCGGCCTGCAGGCCGCGCGAGGTGGCGTACCCGGTCAGGCGGCCGCCGGGCGGCGCCGCCGGGTCGGCCGACACGGCCGCGTGCCGGACCGTGGGATGGGCGCGCAGCAGCACTTCCGCCTCGGCGGGCTCGGGCCGGTACCGCGGCGCGGGTTCGACGAACAGTCCGGCCGTGGGGAAGTGCCGTGCCAGGTCCGCGGTTTCGCTGTCGGCGAGGGGGGAGCCCGCGGTCCTGTCGGCGTCGGCGTCGGCGTCGGCGTCGGCGTCGGCCACCGCCACGGCGCGGAGCGCCGGCGCGGGCCCGCCGGCCGCCAGCTGGACGAGGAACAGCCGCAGCAGGTCGGGCGTGCAGTGCAGGACGGTGGCCCGCTGCCGGGCGAGGTCGCCCAGCAGGGTCGCCGGCGGGGCCGCGTACGGATTGACGACGTGCAGGCTCGCGCCGCTGAGCAGGGCGCCGAACAGCTCCGGGGCCGCGTCGTCCAGGGCGTGCCGGGCGATCAGCGGCACCCGGTCCTCGGGGGTGAGGCCCAGGCGTCCTGCGAACCGGAGCGCCTGCGCCAGCAGTTCCCGGTCGGTCCGCGACGTGCCGTCCGGCCGGACGCAGGCGGGCGCTCCGGCGGTGTCCGGTGCCCCGGCGGTGTCCGGTACCCCCGTGGTGTCCGGTACCCGCGCGGTGCCCGGTACCCCCGCGGTGTCCGGTGCCCCGGTCGTCGGGTCGGCCGGTCCGTCCCCGGTCGCCGGCACGCGCAGCACCGGTCGTCCCTCGGCGGCGCGTTCGGCTGCCCGGGCGTGGGCGGCGTCGGTCAGGATCAGCGCCGCACCGGTGGCGGTGAGCGCGGCGCCCGACCGTGCCGCGGGTTCCTGCGGGTCGAGCGGCAGGTAGGCGGCGCCGGTCCTGAGCACCGCCAGGGCGGCGACGACCGACGCGATGTCGTGGCCGCACCAGAGCGCGACCAGGTCGCCGGGGCCGGCCGTGGACCGGATCCGGGCGGCCAGGGTGTCCGAGGCGACGTCCAGCTCGCGGTAGGTCAGGCTGCCGGAGGGGCCGTGCACGGCGGGCCGGTCGCCGAACCGGGCGACGGTCCCGCGGAACCGGTGGATCAGCGTCCCGTCCGGTCCCGGCGGTGCGGCGGCCGGCGGTCGGTCGCCGGGGTGTTCGGTCTGGTTCCGGGTCATGCTGCGCTCCTCTCAGGCGGGGATGAACAGCTCGCCGAGCCTCTCGTTGACCTCCCAGGCGTCGTCGAGGTCCGCCGCCACCGTGCAGTAGGTCGCGCCGTGCCGTTCCCGGTTGTAGCCGCTGACCACGATCACGCCGGTCCGGGTGGCCGGGTCGTAGGCCAGCCCCGCACCGGCGATGGCGTCGCGCATCGCCTCGAAGGACGGGGTGGCCCAGCCGCGTGGCCAGACGTTGGTGAGCAGGACCCGGTCCTTGGTGTAGCCCGGGCCCACCACGACCTCCCCGAGGACGTCGTAGGCATGCGTCGAGCTGGTGATCCGGCCGTTCCACTCGGTGAAGAGCACCTGGCGGTCCGGGGTGATGATCGCGTCCGCGCTCAGCCGGCCCCGGTAGCCCATGGCGTGCAGCGGCGCGCACACCTTCCGTCCACCGGCGATCAGCGCGGCCTGGAGTTCGGCGTCGAGTTCGGGCGGTGTCACCTCGGCCAGGTAGCGCGGGGCGTGCATCAGTTCGCCGATACCGCCGAAGACGACCTCCTCGTCCTCGATGGAGAACTCGGCGTAGTAGGCGCGACTGTCGTTGAAGTACCGTTCGACGACCAGCAGATGGGCACCGTCGTCGGTGAGCCAGGACCAGTTCTCCGTCAGGTGGCGGCGCACCGCCGCCCGGTCGGTCAGTCGCACCGTCCGCCGCGCGCCGACCGGCCGCATGCCGTCGACCGGGCTGAGCACCTCGTTGCCCCCGCCGCCGGCGCCGTACTCGAGCTTCACCATCGCACTGTGGCCCCGCTCGATCAGCCTGGTGACGGCCTCCTCGGCGGCCCGGAGGTCCGCGCACACCGCGCCCTCCGGCAGGGGAGCCCCCGCGCCCGCGGCCGCCGCGCGGAAGACCGCCTTGCTGGTCACCACGGCGCCGCCGCCCTGGTCGACGAACGCGTACCCGGGCAGTGCCGAGCGGGCCCGCAGCCGGTCGGCCAGCACCGCCACCGAGGTGTGCGGCCACATCGCGAACACCTCGTCCACCGGTCGCCCGTCGAGTGCGGCCAGCACCTCGACGGCCAGCTGCGGATCGCTGATCTGCTCCCCGGTGAGCATTCCGGCACTCGACGAGGATTCCCTCGGCGGAACCACGACGGTGAGCGTTTCCCGGTCGACTCCGGTGTGCGCGGTCACGTATCGCAGGAATTCCTCCTCCGGAGCTTCCGGAAGGACCAGGACATCGTGGTTCCGGGCGAACCAGACGAAGTGGTTGACCCACCAGATGGCACCGTCGGCGTGCTTTCCCAGGTTTTCGTCCCAGTCGTTGCCTATGAGAACCCTTGCCATCTCAGCCCTCTCTGGAAACCATGGCGGATGAATGACCGTCAGTCCGATTTCCGCCCCGTCGGATGATGTCACAGAAGGTCCGGCGTGCAAGCGCGTGCACATTCGGTCCCGCGACGGCCCGGCGCGCATTCCGCGGGCGATTGCACCATCGTCGGCCGGTGGGTCCGGCAATTCACGAGGGGATTTCGTCACGATGCAGGTACGGGTGCACGACACGCTCGCGGCAGTTCCGGCCGCGGACTGGGCGACGGTGGCCGCCGGGGGCGGGCTGTACGCCTCCCACGCGTGGCTGACCCTCGTCGAACAGGAGACACCGGGCCGGTGCCACTACCTGCTGGCCCACGACGGCGCCGGGCCGGCCGGAGCGCTGCCGGTCTACCTGACGGCCCGGGAGCCCAACCCCTACTACGACCCGGGGTCGGTCTTCCGCGCGGCCGCCCCGGGCCGGGACGGCCGGTACTGCCTGGCCGGCAGCCGCAGCGGCTACCGCAACCGGATCCTGCTGGCCGACCGGCTCACCGAGCCGCAACGGCGCGCCACCGTCGCCGCGCTGCTCGACCGGCTGGCCGCCCTCGCCGCGGCGCAGGGACAGGAACACGCGTACCTCCTGTACCTCGACGCTCCCGGCCTGCAGCAGGTCGGCGGGTACGCCGAGGACGTCGAGCCGGTGCTCAGCTACAGCGGCGACGCCTGGCTCGATGCTCCCGGCAGCGGCTTCGAGGACTACCTCGCCGCCCTCACCGCCACCCGGCGCAAGACGACCCGCAAGGAGCTCCGGCGCTTCGCCGAGCGGGGCCTCGACACGGTCCGGCTCGACCCGTCCGGGCGGCCCGGCCTGATCGCGCGGTTCGCCCGGCTGGGCAACGAGAAGTACGGGATCGAGGAGGACGAGGCCCGGCTGCGCGACCGTTTCGAGCGGCAGAGCGCGGCCCTCGACGGCAACGGCGTGCTGTTCGTCTGCCGGCGCGGGCCGACGGCCGTGGGGATGGCGCTCGCCTACCGGTGGGGGGAGTGGCTCTACCTGCGGGCCTCCGGGTTCGACCACGATGCCGCGGCCGGGGCCTATCCCTACTTCAACGTGGTGATCTACGAGCCGCTCCGGTACTGCTACGAGGCCGGTCTGCGCGGTCTCCACCTGGGCTCGGGATCCCACGACGCCAAGGCCGCGCGCGGCGCCCGCATCGGCCCGCTCGCCTCGGTGGCGCTGCCCGCGGCGGGCACGGCTCGCAGCGATCCGGCCGCGCCCACCGCGCGGACCGGCGTACGGCGCTACTGGGAACAGCAGTTCACGGCCCTGCCGCACCTGCTGGACCGGGAGCTGTGGCGACCGTGGCTCGGCCGCTGACGCCGGGGCCGACCGCAGGGACGGGACACGACGGAGGGGCGGCACATGCCGCAGGGAACGGACACCCCGGAAGGGGCCGACGTGGAGGAGAGGACACCGATGGAGGAGAGGACGCCCATGGAGGAGCCCGGCTGGGACGCCGACCAGGCCGCCCGGTACGACGCGGAACACGCCCGGATCGACACCCCGCTCACCGTCTCCTACCTCGCCGAACTGGCGGCCGGCGCAGACGTGCTGGAGTTCGGCGTCGGCACCGGCCGGCTGGCCGTCCCGCTGGCGGGAAAGGTCCGCAGCGTGCTGGGCGTCGACAGCTCGGCGGAGATGCTGGCGGCGGCCGCCAGGACACCGCTGCCGGAAAACCTGACCCTGGTGCGGGGCGACGCGCAGGACTGGACCACCGACCGGCGCTTCGGCCTGGTGCTCTGCGTCTACAACCTGCTGCTGCACTTCACCACCCAGGAGTCCCAGCTCGCGGTGGTGCGCAACGCCGCCGCCCACCTGGCGCCCGGCGGCAGCCTGGTCGTGGAGAACCTGCACCCGCCGCTGCGGGCCCTGGAGGACGGCGAACGGATCAGCGCCCTGCAGCCGGCCGGAACCGGCATGGGGATCAGCACCCAGCGGTTCGACTGGAAGTCGCTGCTGCTGGACCAGAGCGTGCTCTACGTGGACGAGGGCGGTCACCGGGTCCGGCGGTTCACCCAGCGGATGCTGCTGCCGTCCGAACAGGACCTGATGGCCCGGCTGGCCGGGCTGCGGCTGGTCAAACGGATCGCCAACTGGCGCGGCGGCTCCTGGCGTGCCGACCCCAGCGGTCCGGCCGCCAGCAACGTCATCTCCGTCTACCGCCGGACGGATTGAACCCGAACCGGTGGGCCCGCACCGGCGCGGCGCCGTTCAACCGAGAACACCTGACAGTTGAACGCGCGCCGTCAGGACCCGCCCGGGCCGCGCGCCGCGGACCTTGGACGATGGACAAACCGCGTGCGGTCCGAGGTTAATGGCCCTGCCGACGAACCGAGATGGAGGCGCACGTGTGGGGCAGGCTTCACCTGGCAGGGCTGAGCGGTGCGTGACTTCTTCGACCGGGAACCCGGGGTACCCGACCTGCGCGGCCCGTGGCGGTACCTGCTGCGGATGGCCGTCCGCCACCGCCGGGTCCTGTTGCTGGACTGCCTCGGCAACATCCTGTGGGCGGCCGGGCTCGGGCTGACGCCCGCCGTGATCGGGCAGGCCGTCAATCAGGGCCTGGTCGCCAAGGACCAGGGCGCACTGGTCGGTTGGGGACTGGCCGTGCTCGGGGCAGGTGTGCTCTCCGCGCTGTCGGCGATGTCCGTGGAACGCCTGGAGACCCGGCTGCGGGTCGAACCGGCGTACGAGACCATGCGGTTCGTCACCGCCAAGGCCTGCGAGCTGGGCGCCACGGTCGGGCGCAAGGTCTCGGCCGGTGACCTCGTCACCGTCGGCGTCTCCGACATCGGCCTGATCGGCCAGACCCTGGAGGTCGGCGCCCGCGGCGTGGGCGGCGTGGTCGGCTTCGTCGCCGTCGCGGTGTTCATGCTGGTCGCCTCCTGGCAGGTCGGCCTGCTGGTGCTGGTCGCGGTGCCGGTGATGCTCGTGGTCACCACCCGGCTCGCCCGGGTGCTGCGCGAACGGCAGGGCCGGCTCCGCACCCGCCAGCGCGAACTCACCGACCAGGCCGTCGACATCGTGCGCGGCCTGCGCGTGCTGCGCGGGATCGGCGGCGAGGACCTGTTCGCCGCCCGCTACCGGGAGGGCTCGCAGCGTCTGCGGGCCACCGCGCTCCGGCAGGGCCGCGCCTCGGCGGTGCTCGGCGCCACCAGGACCTTCCTGCCGAGCCTGCTGCTGGCCGGCGTGGTGGCACTGGCCGGCGAACTCGTCCTGGACCAGAAGCTGAGCGCCGGGCAGATGGTGGCCTTCTACGGCTACGCCACCTACCTGGTGATCCCCACCAACCAGATCACCTTCGCCGTCTCCAAGGCCATGCAGGGCCACGTCGCCGCGGAGAACGTCGTCCGGCTGCTCCGCACGGAACCCGACCTCGACCCCGGCCCGGACACCGGCGCCGTGCCCGTCCCCGGCCCGCTCGCCGACCCCGACTCCGGCCTGCGGGTGCCCGCCGAGGGGCTGACCGCCGTCGTCGGCTCCCCCGCCGACGCGGTCACCCTGGCCGACCGGCTGGGACGCCACGCCGACTCCGGGACCACCTACGCCGGACGGAGGCTCACCGAGCTGCCGCTGGCCCGGGTCCGCGAGCGGATCCTGGTCGTCACCGCCGAGGACCACCTGTTCGCCGGGCCGTTGCGCCGAGAACTCGACACGGCGGACCGGCCGCCGGGCACCGACTCCGACGACCGCCTCTGGGCGGCCGTCGACGCAGCGGCCGCCCGGGACAT
This sequence comes from Kitasatospora sp. NPDC059577, assembly GCF_042735475.1. Lineage (NCBI taxonomy): Bacteria > Bacillati > Actinomycetota > Actinomycetes > Kitasatosporales > Streptomycetaceae > Kitasatospora > Kitasatospora sp. NPDC059577. The sequence continues at coordinate 122,600 of NZ_JBHWBZ010000010.1, forward strand.
CGTCGAGGCCCTGCCGAACCGGCTCGACACCGAGATCGCCGCCGGGGGGCGGGAGTTCTCCGGCGGCCAGCAACAGCGGCTGCGGCTGGTCCGCGCGCTGCTGGCCGACCCGGAGGTGCTGATCCTGATCGACCCGACCAACGCCGTCGACGCGCACACGGAGAACAGGATGGCCGAAGGCATCGCACGACTGCGCCGGGGCAAGGCCACCGTCGTGTTCACCACCAGCACCGTGCTGCTCCACCGGGCCGACCACGTCGCCCTGGTCCTGGACGGCAGCGTCGCGGCGGAGGGCTCGCACCGGGCGCTGACGGCCGACCCGCGCTACCGCGAACTGGTCGAGCGCCGGGCGGAGGCGGAGGCGGCATGAGCGACCTGCCCGTCGCCACCACACGCGAACTCGCCGCGTACGCACGGCGCGCCGTCCTCGCCCACCGGGGCGAATTCGCCCTGGTGGTCGGTCTCCAGGCGCTCGCCGCCGTCGCCGGACTGTTCGCCCCCTGGCTGCTCGGCACCCTGGTGGCCGACGTCACCCACGGCCACGACACCGTGCTGCGCCTGGTCCTGCTGATCCTCGGGTGCCTGGCCGCGCAAGCCGTGCTGGTCCGGCTCGCCGAGTACGCGGCGGCCAGGCTCGGTGAGAAGGTCCTGGCCGACCTGCGCGAGGACTTCGTCACCGACCTGCTGGCCCTGCCGCCGGAGACCGTGGAGGACACCGACGCCGGCGACCTGATCACCCGCACCACCCGCGACATCGACCAGCTCTCCGGCGCCATCCGGTCCGCGATCCCGGCCACCATGACCTCGGTCGGCATCGTCTGCTTCACCCTGGGCGCCCTCCTGCTGATCAGCCCGCTCCTGCTGCTGCCCTGCCTGCTCTCGGTGCCGGTGCTCTACGGCGCCGGCCGCTGGTACCTGCGCCGGGCACACCAGGGCTACCTGCGTCAGGCGGCCACCTACTCCCGGCTGACGGAGAGCCTGGCCGAGACGGTCGAGGGCGCCCGCACGGTCGAATCGCTGCGGCTGGCCGCCCGCCGGATGGACGAGGTCGACGAGTCCATCGCCGCCTCCTACGCCGCCGAGCGCCACACCCTGCGGCTGCGCAACGTCTTCCTCCCGCTCTGTGACACCAGCTACGCCCTGCCGGTGGCCGCCATGCTGATCTTCGGCGGCACGCTCTACCTGCACGGCACGGTCTCGCTCGCCGCCGTCACCGCCGGCACCCTGTACGCGTCCCAACTGCTCAATCCGCTGGACCAGTTGATGTTCTGGCTGGACTCGCTGCAGTCGGCCGCCGCCGCGCTCGCGCGGTTGCTGGGGCTGTCGCGGTTCCGGCAGCCGGCCGTGGCGGCCGCCACCGCGGGCACCGGGCGCAGCGCCGGCGGCCGGCGGGACGCCGAGGCCAGGGACATCGAGGTCCGGGACATCGAGGTCCGGGACCTCCGCTACGCCTACCAGCCGGGCCGGGACGTGCTGTGCGGGATAGACCTGACGATCCGCCAGGGGGAGTGGCTGGCCGTGGTCGGCCCCTCCGGCGCCGGCAAGTCGACGCTGGCCAAGCTGCTCGCGGGGATCTACACCCCGCACGGCGGAGGCATCACGGTGGGCGGCCGGGAGGTCGCGGGCCTCGCCCCCGCCGATCGGCGCGGCACGGTCGCCCTGGTGACCCAGGAACACCACGTCTTCAGGGGCACCCTGCGCGACAACCTCACCATCGCCCGCCCGGACGCCGGTGACGAGGAGATCGCCGACGCCCTGCGCGCCGTCGACGCCTGGGAGTGGGCCGAGGAGCTGGGAGTGGACCGCGAGGTCGGCCCCGGCGGTCAGGCGCTCGACCCGGCGAAGGTGCAGCAACTGGCCCTCGCCCGCCTGCTCCTGGCCGACCCGGACATCCTCGTCCTGGACGAGGCGACCTCGCTGCTGAACCCGCGGGCCGCCCGGCACCTGGAGCGATCCCTGGCCGCCGTCACCACCGGCCGGACGGTGGTCGCCGTGGTCCACCGTCTGCACACCGCTCAGGACGCCGACCGGATCGCGGTGCTCGACGACGGCCGGATCGCCGAGTTCGGCACGCACGAGGAACTGCTCGCCAAGAACGGCGTCTACGCGAGCCTCTGGTGCGCCTGGCAGGGCTAGGGCTAGGGCTAGGTCCAGGTCCAGGTTCAGGACCTGGGCGCGGCCCGGGACGCGTCCGCTCCCGGGCCGCCGACACGACCCGAGAGTGCGCGCCGCCCGAATTCCTGTCGTGAAATCCGTCTGCCGGAGAACGTCGTAGGGGAGGGGGTGATTTTCCCATTGAGCCAGCGGATACTGGAGGACGTACGGGCGGCCTGGTGTGATGTCTTCGGGTCGGCCCCGGACGAGCCCGAGCGCGATTTCTTTGACTGCGGCGGCAATTCCCTTCTGGCCATCCGGCTGCAGCGGGCCCTTCTCACGCGGACCGGGGCGGCGCTCACCGTCGCGGAACTCCTGCGGCACCGGACGATCGGTGCGCAGGCCGCGTACATCGGAAGCACCGGGCCGGTCGGTTCCGGGCCGGATTCCGGGTCCGGCCCGCGGGCCGACGAGCCCGGTCGGGCCGATTGACGGGGCGGGCCCTTCGAGTCGCCCGGATCGACACCGGTCCGGGCCGGGTCGACATCGGATCGCGTCGAACCGGATCACGTTGAATCGGACCAGGGGGAAAAGATGCCGAACGATGTCCTGCTACCGGCCTCCTTCGCTCAGCAACGACTCTGGTTCCTGGACCAGTTGGCCCCGGGAGGCACCGAGTACCTGATCCCCTCGGTGCTGCGGCTGACCGGGGACTTGGACGTCGCGGCGCTGTCCGCCGCGGTCGCCGACCTGGTCGCCCGGCACGAGTCACTGCGGACCGTCCTCCGGGAGCGGGACGGCAGGCCCGGTCAGCTCGTGCTCGCCCCCGAGCCGGACGTCCTGCGGGTGGTCCGCGCACCGGCCGGCCCGGGGGAGGCCGCGGCGACGGCGACGGCCCCGATGGACCTTCGGCGCGGTCCGCTGTTCCGGGCCGTGCTGTACCGGCAGGGCCCGGCCGAGCACCTGCTCGTGCTGACCCTGCATCACATCGTCGCCGACGGATGGTCGGTCGGGATCGTGGTCGAGGAGCTGAGCCGGCTGTACGCCGCGCACCGCGCGGGCCGGAAGGCCGACCTGCCGGAACTCCCCATCCAGTACCCGGACTTCGCCATCTGGCAGCGGGACTCCCTGGACGGGCCGGTGCTGACGGGGCAACTCGCGCACTGGACCGCCCGACTGGCCGGACTGGCCACGCTGGAGCTGCCCGCCGACCGGCCCCGGCCCGCGGTCCGGTCGCCGCGCGGCGACACGCTCGCCTTCCGCGTACCCGCCGACCTGGCAGGACGGCTCAAGGAGCTGTTCCGGGCCCACCGGGTCACGCCGTTCATGGGCCTGCTGGCGGCCTTCCAGGTGCTGTTGGCCCGGTACACCGGCCAGCACGACATCGCGGTGGGGACACCGGTCGCCGGACGCAACCGGTCCGAGACCGAAGGGCTGGTCGGCTTCTTCGTCAACACCCTGGTGCTGCGGACGGACCTCGGTGAGGACCCGTCCTTCGCCGAGCTGCTGGCGAAGGTCCGGGAGACGGCGCTGGCCGCCTACGACCACCAGGACCTCCCGTTCGAGCGGCTGGTCGAGCACCTCGCCCCCGAACGCGACCTCGCCCGGACCCCGCTGTTCCAGACCATGTTCAACCTGCAGGACACCCGGGCCGCCGGGCCCGGCTGGGAGCTTCCCGGGATCGCCGTCAGCGCCGAACCGCTGGGTCTGGACGTCGCCAAGTTCGACCTGTCGATGGAACTCGCGGAGACCGACGCCGGATTCACCGGGATCCTGGAGTACGCCACCGACCTGTTCGACCGGACCACCGTCGAACGGATGGCCGGCCACTACCTCACCCTGCTGGCCGGTGCGGCGGCCGACCCGGCCTGCGCCGTCTCCCGGCTGCCCCTGCTCACCGCCCCCGAGGAACACCGGCTGATCAGCGACCTGAACCGGACCGCGGTGACCTACCCGGACACCCGGGTGCACGAGCTGGTGGCAGCCCAGGCGGCGCGGACGCCGGACCGGACGGCCCTCGTGTGCGGCGACCGCGCGCTGACCTACCGCGAGCTCGACGGGCCGGCCGACCGACTCGCGCAGCGGCTGGTCCGGGCCGGCGTCGGGCCGGACACCCTGGTCGGCCTCTGCCTGGACCGCAGCCCCGAGCTGGTCGTGGCGCTCCTGGGCGTCCTCAAGTCCGGCGGTGCCTACGTCCCGCTGGACCCGGACCACCCGCGCGACCGGCTGGGGCTCCTGCTGGCCGAGATCTCCGCCCCGGTGGTCGTCACCCGGCGGCACCTGGTCGAGCGGATCCCCGTCCGGGCCGGTCAGGTCGTGCTCTGCCTCGACGACGACGGCCCGGCCGCCGACACCGCCGACACCGCCGACACCGCCGACACCGCCGACCAGCCGGTCGCCGACACCGCCGGCCACCCGGCCGCCGCCCCGCCGCGCCGGTCCGCGCCCGGCGACCTGGCCTACGTCATCCACACCTCGGGCTCCACCGGCACGCCCAAGGGCGTCCAGACCGGGCACGGCAACCTGGTCAACGGCCTGCTCGCGATGCAGGAGATCCTGCGGCTGGGACCGGACGACCGGCTGCTGGCGGTCGCCCCGTACACCTTCGACCCGTCCGGCATCGACCTGCTGCTGCCCCTGGTGTACGGCGCCCAGGTGCACCTCGCGACCCGTGAGGAGACCACCGCGCCCGCCCGGCTCGCCGCGCTGCTCACCGCCCGGGGGATCACCGTCCTGCAGGCCACCCCACCGCTGTGGAGACTGGTCGTCGAGGAGATGCCCGACCTCTCCGACCGCCTGCACGTCCTGCTCGGAGGGGAGGCGCTCGACCCCCGGCTCGCGGCCGTCACCCGCCCCAAGGTCCGCCGGCTCACCCACCTGTACGGGCCGACCGAGACCACCATCTGGACGCTGGGCGCGGACGTCGCACCGGACCGCGTGTCGGATCCGGTGATCCCGATCGGCACACCGATCGCCAACACCCGGGTGTACGTGCTGGACCGGCACCTGAACCCGGTGCCGGTCGGGGTGCCCGGCGAACTGTACGTGGCCGGGGCCGGGCTGTCCCGCGGCTTCCTCAACCGCCCGGCACCCACGGCGGAGCGGTTCGTGGCCTGCCCGTACGGTGCGCCCGGGGAGCGGATGTACCGCACCGGCGACCTGGCCCGCCGCCGGGCGGACGGGAACCTGGAGTTCCTCGGCCGCACCGACAAGCAGGTGAAGATCCGCGGCGTCCGGATCGAGCCGGGCGAGGTCGAGGCGGCCCTGCGCGCCGGTGGGCTGGTCGGCGACGCGGTCGTGATCGCGCGCGAGCACGCACCGGGGGACCGGCGGCTGGTCGCGTACGTGACACCCGCCGAACCCGGTGGCGGGGTCGACCTGGCCGGGCTGCGGCGACGGGCGGGCCGGCAGCTGCCGGCCCACCTGCTCCCGGCGCACACGGTGGTGATCGACGCGGTGCCGCTGACGGTCAACGGGAAGGTGGACCGGCGGGCACTGCCCGCCCCGGACTGGTCGCGACCGGAGACCGGCCGGACGTACGTGACGCCGGCCGGACCGGTCCAGCAGACGATCGCCCGCGTCTGGGAACAGGTCCTGGGCGTCGAGCGGGTCGGCGGCGAGGACAACTTCTTCGAGCTCGGCGGCCACTCGCTCCTCGCCACCCGGGTGGTCTCCCAGCTGCGCCGCGAGTTCGGGGACGCCCTCGGTGTGCAGAGCGTCTTCGCCGCGCCGACGGTGGCCGCACTGGCGGAGATCGTGACCGCGACCGGCGAGTCGGGCCCGGGCGCCGGCCCGCTGCCGGGCATGCCGCCGATCCGGCAGGTGCCGAGGAACGGACCGCTGCGCGTCTCCTTCGCCCAGGAACGGCTCTGGCTGCTGGACCAACTCGTCCCCGACAGCGCCGAGTACGTCGTCCTGCGGATGCTGCGGCTCACCGGCGCGCTGGACGCGGACGCCCTGGAGCGGGCCCTCGCCGAACTCGTCGCCCGGCACGAGGTGCTGCGCACCCGGTTCGAGGCCGAGGACGGCGTTCCCGTCCAGGTGATCGAGCGGTCCGCCGTCCCCGCGATGCCGCTGACCGACCTGAGCGGGCTGCCCGTCGAACGGGCCGAGGCCGAGGTGTCGGCCGCCATCGCCGCCGAGAGCGCCGAACCCTTCGACCTGGGCGTCGCCCCGCTGCTGCGCGCGCGGCTGCTGCGGGTCCGGGCCGACGAACACGTCCTGGTCCTCGCGGTGCACCACATCGCCGTCGACGCCTGGGCCATGGGCCTGCTCAACCGTGAACTCGCCGTCCTCTACGCGGCGTTCCGCCGGGGCATGCCGTCCCCTCTGGAGGCACCGGCGATCCAGTACGCCGACTTCGCGGCGTGCCAACGGGACTGGCTGCGTGGTGAGGTACTGGATGGCCAACTGGACTACTGGCGGCGACAGTTGAGCGGCCTCACACCGCTGGAGCTGCCCACCGACCGGCCGCGCCCGGAAGTCCGCTCCGGCTGCGGGGCGAGCCACGGGTTCACGCTGACGGCGGAGCTGACCGCGGCACTGAACGCGCTCTCCCGCCGCGAGGGCGCGACGCCGTTCATGACCCTGCTCGCCGCCTTCCAGGCCCTGCTGTCCGGCTACGCCGGCCAGGACGACATCGCCGTCGGCACCCCGATCGCCAACCGCCACCGGGCCGACACCGAAGGGCTCGTCGGGTTCTTCGTCAACACGCTCGTGCTCCGCGCGGACCTCGCGGGGAACCCCTCGTTCACCGGGTTGCTCGCCCAGGTCCGGGACACCGCGCTCGGCGCCTACGCGCACCAGGACCTGCCCTTCGAGCGCCTGGTGGAGGAACTGCGCCCGGACCGCGACCTCGGCCGCAACCCGCTGTTCCAAGTGCTGTTCACGTTCCAGAACACCCCGAGGACGCCGCTCACGCTCGACGGGGTCACCGTGGCGCCGGAGGAATGGGAACAGCAGGTCGCGAAGTTCGACCTGACGCTCTCGGTGCACGAGGCCGACGGCCGGCTGGACTGTGCGATCGAGTACAGCACCGACCTCTTCGAACCCGGCACCATCGCACGGATGGCCGGCCACTTCGGGACCCTGCTGGCCCGGGTGGCGGCCGACCCGGACCGCCCGCTCTCCGAACTGTCCGTCCTCACCGGGCCCGAGCGGCGGCAGCTGCTGGAGGAGTGGACCGACACCGCCGCGCCCTACCCGGACGACCGCTGCGTCCACCAGCTGTTCGAGGACCGGGCCGCCCGCACGCCCGACGCCGTCGCACTGGTCGCGGGCGGCGCCGGGACGCCGTACGAGGAGCTGACGTACGACGGACTCAACCGGCGCGCGAACCGGCTCGCACACCACCTCAGGGCGCTCGGCGCCGGCCCGGGCACCCTGGTCGGCGTCTGTCTGGAACGCGGTCCCGAACTGGCCGTGGCCCTGCTCGGCATCCTCAAGTCCGGCGCCGCCTACGTGCCCCTGGACCCGGTCCACCCCCGCGAGCGGCTGGCGGCCCTGGTGGCCGACAGCGGGGCGGCGCTGCTCGTCACCCGCCGGGAGCTCCGGGACGGGCTCGGCGTCGGCACCACGGCCGTCTGCCTGGACCGGGACGCGCCCGTCCTCGCCGCCTGCCCCGACCGGAACCCCGCACCGTCGGCCCGGCCCGGCGACCTCGCGTACGTGGTCCACACCTCGGGCTCCACCGGCACCCCCAAGGGCGTCGCCGTCGAGCACCAGGGCGTGACGGCCTACCTGTCCTTCGTCACCTCCCGCTACGGCGTCACCCCCGGCACCCGGGTCCTGCAGCTGGCGTCCATCGGCTTCGACGCCTCGGTCCGGGACCTGCTCGGGCCGCTCAGCTGCGGAGCCACGGCCGTCCTCGCCCCGCACGACGGCCCGTTCGACCCGTCCGCGATCGCGGACTGCATCGAGCGCCACCGGGTGGAGGTGCTGCTCAGCACCGTCCCGTCCCAGCTACGGGCGCTCCTCGCGCTGCCCGAGGCCGAACACGCCCTGGCGCGGGTGCGGTTGACGGTGGCCAGCGGCGAGAGCCTGCGGCTCGCCGGGCAGCACGGGCGCCGTGTCCTGCCGGGCGCCCTGGTCAACCAGTACGGGCCCACCGAGTGCACCATGACCAGCACCTACTGGCCCGCTCCCGAGGACTGGGCGGAGCGCGCCGAGGACGTCGTCGGCCGGCCGATCGCCAACAAACGGGTGTACCTGCTGGACCGGTACCTGAACCCGGTGCCGGTCGGGATCCCCGGCGAGGTCTACATCGCGGGCGTCGGCCTGGCCCGCGGCTACTGGAAGCGCGCCGCGCCGACCGCGGAGCGGTTCGTCGCCTGTCCGTACGGCGCGTCCGGCGAGCGGATGTACCGCACCGGCGACCTCGCCCGGTGGCGGGCCGACGGGGACCTGGAGTTCCTCGGCCGCTCCGACGACCAGGTGAAGATCCGGGGCGTCCGGGTCGAACCGGGCGAGGCGGAGGCCGCCCTGCGCGCCGCCGGACCGATCGGTGACGTGGTGGTGCTGGCCCGGGAGGACGAACCGGGGGAGCGGCGACTGGTGGCCTACGTGACGCCCGCCGAACCGGGCGGGCCGGTCGACGCGGCCGCGCTGCGGCGACGGGCCGGGCAGCGGCTGCCGGAGTACCTGGTGCCCGCCGTGGTGGTGGTCGACGCGCTGCCGCTGACGGTCAACGGGAAGGTGGACCGGCGGGCCCTGCCGGCCCCGGACGGGTCGCGGCCGGACACCGGCCGGGCGTACGCGGCGCCGGCCGGACCGGTCCAGCGCACACTGGCCCGGGTCTGGGAGCAGGTCCTGGGGGTGGCGCGGGTCGGTGCCGACGACAACTTCTACGAACTCGGCGGGGACTCCGTCCTCAGCATCCGGGTCGTCCACCGGGCCGGCCGGCTGGGCATCCACCTCACCCCGCGGATGATGGTCCGCCACCAGACCATCGCCCGGATCACCGAGCACCTCGGGCGGGACGGCCTCGACGGCGCCGTCGGGACGGCCGGGCGCGGCACGGTCACCCCGTTGAACGACAGCACCTCCGCGCACGCCGTCTTCTGCTTCCCGGTGATCGCGGGCAACATCACCGGCTACGTCCCGCTGGCCCGCGCGCTGAGCGCCGACGCCCGGGTGCTCGGCGTCGAACTGTCCTGGTGGGACCGGCCGGACGCGGCGCACTGGCAGATCCCGGCCATGGCCCGCAGCTGCTGCGAGGCGATCCTCGAAAGCCGCCCCGACGGGCCCCACCTGCTGGTGGGCTGGTCCTTCGGCGCGGTCCTGGCGCTGGAGACGGCCCGGTTGCTCCACGCGGGCGGGCACACCGTACGGGTCGTCGCCCTGGACGGCATCCTGCCGACGGCCGAGTACCGGGAGGGCGTGCGCGGGAACATCGCGGCGATCGACGGTCTGCTGGCCCGGCTCGCGGAAGGGCACGCCGCGGCCGGGCTGCCGGAGGACGTGGCCGCGGGACTCACGGAGCTGAACATCCCGCCGGAGCTGCACGAGGTCTCCGGCGACGACCTGGTGCGCCACCTGACCGTGATGCGGGGCATCGGGACCGCCCTCCTCGGGTACGCCCCCGCACCGGTGGAGTTCCCCGTCACCCTGTACGAGGCGCAGCACCGCCGGCTGCCGGACTGGATCGGGAGCACGATCCGGGAGACCTGGCAGCCGTACGTGCCGGACCTGGACGTGCTCGGAACGCCGGGCGACCACTACTCGTTCCTGCGCTACCCGATCGTGCGCTCGCTCGCGGACGGCCTCCGGGGGACCGTCCGCGACCACGGCTGACGCCGTCGGCGCGGGCACCGCCCGGAGGCCCCGCCTCCGGGCGGCGCGGCGCCGCCCCGGCGTGCCCGGCCCGTCAGCGGGGTTGGGCGCGGGCGGCGAGAAGTGCGATGTCGTCCTCGGCGGCGGGGGACGCGGCGGCGGTGGGGGACGGGGGCGGGACGAGGGAGTGGAGGACGGCGTCGAGGAGGTCGTCGAGGTCGCCGGTGGCGGGCAGGCGCAGGGCGGCGAGGCGGTCCAGGGAGGTGTCGATGTCCTCGCCGCGGCGTTCGACCAGGCCGTCCGTGTAGAGCAGCAGGGTCTGGCCGGGGACGAGCGGGTGGGCGGTCTGCTCGTAGCCGCCGAGGCCGGTGCCCAGCGGCGGGCCGGTGGGCAGGCGCAGCAGCTCGGTCGGCTGGTCGGGGGTGATCAGGGCGGGCGGCAGGTGGCCCGCGCTGGAGAGGGTCCAGCGGCCGCGCCCGGGGTCGGCGAGGGCGAGCAGGCAGGTCGCGGGGCGGGCCGAGTCGTCGGCGGAGATCACGGTGTCGAGCTGGCGCAGGATCCGGTGCGGGGGCAGGTCCATGCCGGCGATGTCGCGCAGCGCGGAGCGGTAGTGGCTCATGTCGACGGCGGCTTCGACGCCGTGCCCCATGACGTCGCCCATGGCGAGCAGGGTGCGGCCGAACGGCAGCCGGACCGTCTCGTACCAGTCGCCGCCGACCACCGAGCTGGAGCCGGACGGCAGGTAGCGGGAGGCGAGGGCGAGGTTCTGGTGCGGGTTGCCGGGTTCGCTGAGCAGGGCCCGCTGGAGTTCGAGGGCGATGCCCTGGGAGCGGGTGTAGCGGCGGGCGTTGTCGATGCCGGTGGCGGCCCGGGCGGCGAGATCGCCGAACAGGGCGGCCTCATCCGAGGTGAACGGCGGGGTCGCGGCGGTGCGGCCGAGGGTGAGCAGCCCGACCAGGTCGCCCCGGGCCGCGAGCGGCAGGACGAGCAGCGAGGCGGTCCCGGCGGGGCAGGTGTCCTCGGCACCGGGCTCGGTGAGCACGGCGATGCCGCCGGTGAAGCTGCGGGCGGCGGCCGAGTCCTCCCGGTGGCGGATCGATTCGCCGGGGCGGGCCAGGTCGGCGAGGGCGGCGGTCAAGGACGGGACGGCCCGTACGGCGGCGCGGTGCAACCGCCGGGGAGCGCCCCGGCCGGCCCGGGCGGGCTCGGCCTCGGGCGGCAGGACGTCGACGACGGCGAGGTCGGCGATGCCGGGGACGGCGAAGTCGGCGAGTTCGGTGCAGGTCGTCGCGATGTCGAGGGTGGTGCCGATCCGTTCGGTGGCGGCGTCGAGCAGCGCCAGGCGGGCGCGGGCCTGTGCGAGTTCGCGGAGCTGGTCGCGGGCCGGGTCGGGGTCGTCCAGGACGACGACGATCACACCGGTGGTCCGTCCGGCGTGCCGTAGCGGCCGGTAGCGCACCCGCAGGCCGGGCGGGACGGCGTGGCCCGGGCCGTCGGGGCCGCCGGTCGCGTGCTCGCGGTCGCGGCCGTCGGCGAGGACGCGGCGCAGGGTGGCGGCGGCACCGGCGAAGGCGGTGGCCTCGACGGGTCGGCCGAGCAGGTCGGCGCGGCGCAGGCCGGTGGTGGTGGTGAAGGCGGCGTTGAGGTGGTGCCAGCGCAGGTGCTCGTCGAGCACGGCGATGCCGACGGGGGCGTCGGCGAGGACCGCGCGGACCAGGCCGGGGTCGTCGTCGCCGTGGTCACTGCCGGTGATCGAGCCGAGCCTGGCGGCGAGGGCCGCCGCCGTCGCCGCCAGCGACCGGGTGTCCGGTGGCGCGGGCGGGGAGCCCTCTGCTCGGTTGCGGTGCCGGAAGTGCATACGTCCATGATCACGCGCCGGGGCGCGGCACGCCCACAACTGGAGGAAACCTTGACCGGCCGGACGCGGTGCGGTAACGCGGCCGCCACCGGCGCGGCTCGACCCCGGACGGCGGGGGAACCGTCGCCCCGGTGACGGGGACCGGTCACCCGGACGACGTGTCGGGCAACGGCCGGGGTCCGGCGGACGAATGCCGGATGATCACCGGTCATACTTGGGCCGGTGCTCCGACACCGGGCGTCCGACAGCGGGCGTCGCACACCGTGCCGGAGCACCGGCCGACCGCCGCCGGACCGCCGCCGGACCGATGCCGGACCGGCGTCGGAACGGAGTCGGGTCAGCGTCGGACCGGCCTCAAGACCAACGCCAGAGCAGTGTCAGGCCCGCGTGAGACCGTGCCGGAGACGTCCGTGAGCACCAGACCGGAGGAACCGATGAGCCCCCACCAGCCGACCAGTCGCCCGGCGGCCGGGGCCCCCGCGGTGCCCTGGAACCGGCAGCGGCTGCGCAGCAACAACGAGTGGCTGCTGCTGGAGCTGCTGCGCACCGGCGGTGGCTCCTCGCGCGCCCAGCTGGCCCGGGACACCGGTCTGTCCAAGCCGACCGTCTCGGCCGCGCTGGCCGCCCTGGAACAGGCCGGGCTGGTCCGCGAGGCCGGGCGGCTGGCCCCCGAACGCGGCCGCACCGCCGTGCTGTACGAGGTCGACCCGACGGCCGGGCACGTGCTCGGCGTGGACATCGGCCGGGCCCGGCTGCGGGTGGCCGTCGCGGACCTCTCCGGGACGGTCGTCGCCCGCCGGGACGTGGCCAACCGGGGCCGTTCGGCGAACGCCGTCGCGGACACCGTGGTCGCGGCCGCGCACGAGGCGACCACCGAGGCGGGCCTGGCAGCCGACGGCATCGTGCACGCGGTGATCGGCACCCCGGGCGTGTGGGACGAGGAGCGCCGCGGGGTGCGCTACGCCTCCAGCCTGCCCGGCTGGGGCCGGCCGGGGCTGTTCGACCGGATCGGGGAGGGGCTGGGCACGGCCGTGTCGGTGGCCAACGACGCCAACCTGGCCGCGCTCGGCGAGTACACCCTGGGCGCCGGGCGGGGCAGCCGGATGTTCGCCTACCTGCTGGTCGGCACCGGCCTCGGGCTCGGGGTGGTGAAGGACGGCGAACTGCTGCTCGGCGCGCACGGCGCGCTGGGCGAGATCGGTCAGGTCCCGCTGCCGGCCCGGTCCGACGAGCCCGCGGGGACCATAGAGCAGGAAGCCGCCGCGGACGCCGTGGTGCGCACCGCGCGGGACTTCGGGCTGGGCGCGGACGACGGCGCAGGGCGTCAGGTGACGGCGAAGCAGGTCTTCCAGCGGGCCCGGGCGGGGGAGGCCGCGGCGCTCCGGGCGGTGGAGCGGGAGGCCGAACAACTCGCCTATGCCGTAGCCGTGTTGTCCGCCGTGCTGGACCCGGACCTGGTGGTGCTCGGCGGTGGCATCGGCAGCAGTGCGGACCTGCTGCTGGAGCCGCTGGAGGCAGCCCTGCACCGGATCGCCCCGATGCGTCCGACGCTCGCGCCCAGCCTGCTCGGGGAGGAGGCGGTGCTCCTCGGCGCGGTCTCCACGGCGCTGGAGACCGCCCGGCCCGAGGTGTTCGAGCGCCGGACGGCGGGGCTGCGCTGACCGTCGGCCCCGGGGGCCGGGATGTCGCGGTGCCGGGGGGCCGGGGGAGGGTGGTGCGGGGCGCAGCGTAGTGACGGTCACGGTGATGGTGACGCTCGGTGGTCGGAAGGTCTCGATCTGCCAACGAGTGGGGAAACGGTGCTCGCAGCGTGCGGGGCGGCTGCTTGAATCGCACGACTCATCCAAACGGAACGGAGCGTTCTCCTCACATGCCTGCACGGATACCCGGGCGCCGCCGGGCCGGCCTGGCCGGATTCGCCGGACTCGTCCTCACCGTCGGTCTGGCGCTGACCGGTTGCGACCCGTCGGCTGCCGACGGCAAGGCCGCGGCGTCGGCCACGCCGACCGCCGCCGCCCCGGCCGCGCCCGCCACCTCGGCGGTCGCGCCGGCCGCCACCACACCCCCGGAATCGCCCGCCGCCCGGTCCCAGCCGCCGACGCCCAAGGCTCCGCAGCCGAAGGTGACCACCGCGAAGCCGCCGACCGATCCGGAGCCGGCGCCCACCGCGCCGGCCGCCGCCGGCACCGGGTGCGACATCCGTTCGAACGCCGGCAACTGCTACGAGGCCGGGCAGTTCTGCCGCAACGGGGACCTGGGGAAGAGCACGCACGACGCGAGCGGCCGGGCGATCACCTGCCGGATGGTCAGCGGGAAGCCGCACTGGCAGGCCTGACGGGGACGGGCCGTCCGGGGCGGGGGCTCGGCCCGGGCGGCCCGGTGACGCAACGGCGGGTGCGGGTGCGCAAGTGGGTCAAGCGTCCGGATTTCGACGAGGCGGTACAGGCGCTTCTCGACGGCGAGTCGGACTGCTTGCGCGTAACCGGTCGGCATGCCCGCCGTGCCCGGGCCGAACGTCACTGCCCGCCTCCGGGCGCCGTGTGTCCGGCCGGTCCCGCCAGGACGCGCAGAGCCCGCTCAGGCCGCTCCGTCATCCCACCGGAACTCTGGACGGATCCCCCGATTGATCAGGTCCCGTCCGAGGATCTGAAGCTGGAACATGGCCGCCACGTTCGGCGGCGCGCCGGACGTCCAGCACGTCTCCAGGTCGACCAGCAGCTTCGACAGGGTGCGGTTGAACTCGGTCGAGGGGTTCGGCCGGGCTTGGGAGGGCGCGAAGTCGTACACCTCCGGCAGGATGACGGGAGCTCCGCTGAAGCTCCACTTGTCGCCGGTCTTGACCAGCCGCTTCTGGACGTAGAGCTCCTTGAACAGGTAGTAGTGCGCGTGGCCGCTCTCGCCCTCCCCCGGCGGCTGATCGGGTGAGCCCTGCGTCCCCTCTCCCTCGCTCTTGATCCGGTCGATCGTGTCGACCGCGTCAGCGACGGTGCCGATCGACTTCGCGAACGGCACCTCCACCGCGTGGGCCTTCGGGTCGATCGCCGGCTCCAGCTTCCGGAACGTCCGGATGATCGTGTCGTAGAAGGCGCCGATCGTGGCAGGCGGCCGCCCGGCCAGGAGGGCGATCGGGGGGAACTCCGGGTACTCGATCTGCATGAACACCGCGAGCTGGTCCTTGACCAGTGGCTTCAGATCAACCGGAAGCTGCTGCGGAATGCCGCCGGGCAGCTCGTCGGCCGGATAGGTCGGCAGGAAGTCCGGGTGCGCGATCGACGGCCGGCCACCGATCGCGGCCAGCAGGTTTCCGGCCAGCGCGAAGTGGTTCATCTCCTGGCTGACGATTCTGTGCAGCACACCCTCGGTGCGGTCCGGGTCCTCCTTGACCGACCACTGCGCACACAGATACGGCGGGATGGTGGCGAATTCCAGCCGCATCGCGAGATGCAAGGCGCCTTTGAGGTCGTCCAGCGGCAGAACTCCCGCCTCGACGTACTCCCTGACGGTCTTCATACGCGGAGTGCCCGCGGTCACCGGATTCACGCTACAGCCCCAACTTCCTGAGCTCGTCGTCGATGATGCGCTGCGCCTCCGGCGGGACGCCCGGAAAGGCGAGCAGCGGCACGTTCCCGGGATAACCGATCGCCTCGAACCCCATGTCGGAGGTGAAGTAGCCAGTGAGCAGCAGGGACCGGAACCTGATGAAGAAGCTCCGGTCCGTCGCGGTGGTCGACGCGATCCGGTCGACGATCGTGCGCTGCCGGGAGCCGTCCAGTTCGACGAACCCCGTCCCGAACTGGCGCTGCGCCTCCGCGTCGACCGTGGCGAGGCCGGTCGTGATGACGGTCCTGTGGCCCTGCTGCGTCTTGTAGGGAGCGCTCACCCAGTCGTCGAAGAAGTCGGCGATCCCCATCGCACTCGGCGCCGGGTACTCGGGGGTGCCCGGCAGAACGATGTCGGCGAGGGCCGCGACGAGTGCGCGCTCGCGCTCCGAGAGCGTGCGCGGCCAAGGCGTGTGCGGTGTCACGAGGTTGGGATCGGTGCCGTAGCCCTGCGGTGCGGTACCGACCCCGGCGGCACTGTGCTGGTCCATCTCTTCCTCTCGCTTCCGACGTACCGTCATCCGGTCGCGCTCGCTCGACTGTCGGGCGCGTGGTGCGGTCAGATCCCGCCGCTCCTCAGCAGTTCGAGGATGCGGGCCGAACTCCGCGCGGCCAGGGCCAGGATGGTGAGCGTCGGGTTCTTGTCCGGGCTCGACGCGAATGCGGCGCCGTCGACGACGAACAGGTTCCTCACGTCCCAGCACTGGTTGTAGGCGTCGAGCACGGAGTCCTGTGGCGAGGTCCCCATCCGCGCGCCGCCGACCTCGTGGACCGCTCCGCCGCCCTGCGGCATCACGACGGGACTGGTGTCCGGCGCGCCGCCGAGCAGGCTGAAGACCTTGTTGAAGGTGTCGTGCATGTGCGTGACCTGCCGGACTTCCGGATCTCCCCATTTCCAGTGGAACCGCAGGGCCGGAACTCCCCACTTGTCCTTGACCGTCGGATCGAGCTCGCAGAAGGAGTCCTCGTTCGGGATCATCTCGCCTTCGCCGATGAGAGTGACGGCCGTGCCGTACCTCCGCCGGACCTCCGCCCGCAGGGCGTCGCCGTAGGTCGCGCCGGCGTCGTCGATCAGGCTTCCGATGCCGGTGGTCGGCATCCTGCGACCCCCGCGCGGCTCGATGTGGTACCCGCGCGGGAACCCGAGCTGCCCGGCGGCCTGCTCGGGCAGCAGCCACCACGGCACGTAGATGTGCGGGGTGAAGATGCCGTCGTCGTTCAGCACGGGGAGTTTTTCGAGCATCGGAATTCGCGACGAGCGCGAGAACTCGACCGAGTCCATCAGGTACTTGCCGACCAGCCCGTGGCCGTTTCCGATCCCGTTGGGGAACGCAGCGCTTCGCGAGTTGAGCAGGATGCGCACCGACGAGCAGGTTCCCGCCGCCAGCACCACCACCCGCCCCGTGACCGAGAACTCGGAGCCGGTCACCCGGTCGTTGTAGGTGACCCCGGCGGCCCGCCCGGTCGCGTCGACGTCGACCCGGGAGACCATGGCGTTGCACACGACGGTGAGATTGCCGGTGGCGCGGGCCGGAGGAATGAGGACGGTCGTGCTCTGGAAGTTGGAGCGGCTGGCGCAGCCGCGGGTGCACTGGGTCGAGTACAGGCACGCCGCGCGGCCGTTCAACGGGCGGGTGAGCACGGCCGCCCGGATCGACGCCACCTTCATGTCCAGGTGCTCGAACGCACGGCTGAGGACGATCTCGAAGGCGCGCGGGGGCGGCGGTGGGAGCTGGACGCCGGGCGGGGAGTCGGGGGCGTTCTCGATCCCGTGGGGAAGGCCGGTGACGCCGATGAGGCGTTCGGCCTTGTCGTACCACGGTGCCAGGTCGGAGTACTCGATCGGCCAGTCGAAGCCCAGTCCGTCGCGGGTCTTCGGCTTGAAGTCGTACGGTCCGAAGCGCAGCGCCACCCGACCCCAGTGATTGGTGCGGCCGCCCAGCATCCGGGGCCGCCACCAGCTGAACTGATTCGACTTGTCCGGATTCGGGGGGTCCGCCTGACTGTAGGGCTCACCGGCGATCTGCGAGCCGCCGTCGACGGTGGCGTCGTAGAAGCCCTGCGGCTTGTCCGGCGTCGAGGCCGCCCGCAGCGGCGCGTCCTGCGGCGTGTTGAACATCGGCGTCTCGGTGCCGGGATCGTAGTCCCGGCCCGCCTCCAGCATCAGGACGCGGGCGCCCGCCGCACAGAACTCGTGCGCCGCCATTCCACCGGCAGCCCCGGAGCCGACGATGATGACGTCGAACGCCTGGATATCGGACACGATTCCACTCTTTTCACCGGATATCGCTGCGCGATACAAGCCGTCACTCTCAGTGACTGAATCGTGACAAGTCTCGCAGAGGCTGCGATGGACCGCGACCGGTGGATCCAGGAGTGATCAGGGCGGTCACCGGCGCCGAGGCGCTGGTCAGCAGCACCGACGACAGCATCCGCTGCACCTGGTGGGACCTCGACAGCAGTGGCAAGGGGCTTCCCGGACCCGGGGTCAGACCCCCCCGCCCGCCCCGGCGCTCACCGGTGCCGCCGCCGACCATCTGTTCGTGGCGGCCCGGGACGTCCGCGGGCGGCTGGTCGACCGGGGCATCCGGATCATCGAGGACGCCGCGCACGTCTTCGGGTCCCGCACCCCGGCCGGGCCGATCGTCGGCGACGACCCCGGCGTGCCGACCTGCTTCTCCCACGTGGAAGCCCTGGGTGCCGTGTCCGGCGGACAGCCTCACCCAGGCCCGGGGTGGGGCCTGGCCGATGAGGTACCCGATGCGCGGGCCGTGGCCCTACTGCGGGGTGGGGGCGGTCAGCGGGGCGAAGGTCTGCCGGAGGTCGACGACCGTGGTCGGGCCCTTCACCCAGGCGAGCGGGGCATGGTGCACCCGGACCCCGGCCGGTTCCCGGAGCAGCGCTTCGCCGGCCGCGTTCTGCGGCCACTCCACCGAGCCGGTGGCGGTCCGCGCGGGGATGAGCCAGTAGTCGCCCCGGGTGTATCCACCGCCCGGTCGGAAGTACACCTGGACGCCGTCCTCCAGGTCGAGCCAGGCGCCCTCCTGGAGCTGCAGGGCGCCGCCGGCCAGTGGCAGGGCGTCCCGGCCGCGGGGCGCCCGGTGGTCCCAGCGGCGCAGGAACGGGTGGCGCTCGGCCAGCCGCCCGACCTCCGGCACCGGTTCGGCGGACAGCCGCACCCGGCGCCCCGGCAGGTCGGTCTCCTCCACCTGGAGCAGGTTCGCCGCCTCGCCCCGGCTGACGTACGCGCTGTCCGCGACCTCGACCCAGTCGCCGACCGAGAGGCTGAGCTTGTCGTCGTCGCCCAGCGTGGTGAGGTCGACCCAGACGCCCTCGATCGAGGCGATCGGCAGGACCACCGAGCCGTTCTCCCGGGACCACGTGAACGTGGCGCAGCCCTCCGCCGAGCCGCCGTGGTGGACCTCCACCCGGTACAGCTGGTTCTCCGGACCCCGGTAACCGGCCTCGGGGTGGGCCAGGCACGGGTCCTCGCTCGCCCGCTCCGGCCGCCGGGCGCGCGCGGCCAGCAGCCCGCCCGGCCGCTCGTGCGCCTCGGCCCACGCGTCGAAGGCTTCCCGCACCCGGGACGCCCCGCCGTCCGGAACACTCAACTCCGAGGCGGGCAGCGCGAGTACCTGCCAGACGAGCTTGGCCCGGGCCGCCGTGTCGGGCATCGCCGCACCGAGCGCGACCTCGCGGATCTCCGGGTCCTCGACGGCGGTGACGCTGCGCTCCCAGACCTTCAGGTAGACCAGGAACGGGAATTCGCCGGGCAGCCGGTCGCCGTCGCGCTCCTGGTCCCGGTAGGCGTCCGGCTGGTCCCAGTACGTCCAGCCGGCGGGCGCCTCCCGGGCGTCGCTGCCGTCGCCCTGGCCGCCGTCGTCGGGCACGGCGATGCCGGGCCCGGGCCGGTCGGCCTCGCACAGGATGCCGTCCACGTAGTAGCGGCCGCCGCCGATGGTGAGGTCGTCCACCTCGTGGTTGCCCGGCACGTAGCCGATCGCGAACCCGGCTGCCGCGGCCGGTCCGCCGCGGCGGCCGATCAGGTCGGCGGCGAGCGTGCGCAGCTGGTACCGCTCGATCGCGGCCTGCTCGTTGGCGTCGGCGTCGAGCTGGACCCGGCCCTGCTGGGTCAGCACCGCGGAGTAGTGCTTGCCGGGCCGGAAGGTCAGGCGCGAGAAGTCTGCGTGCACGGGTTCCCTTTCGGAGTCACTCGGAGCGGGTCAGGAGGCGTGGAAGATCCCGGCGTCGGTGCCGGCCGGGGTGTACTCGGCCAGCCGCGCCCGCAGGTTGTCCTCGCGCTGGGGCTGGAACAGGTCGTGGAAGGCGCCGAGTTCGGAGCGGTCCTCGGCGCCGCGGGTGATCTCCGGCGCGCACCCGGCGGCCAACTGGCCGTAGCCGGGCGTGCCGTACCGCAGGCTGGTGAACAGCGGGCGGACCCGCTCGGCCTCCAGCTCGCGCAGCCGGGCGGCCTGCGCCGGGTCCAGCTCGCCGCGCTCGACCAGCTCGGTCACCGCCGAGCGCACCAGGTCCGGCTGGCACTCGTACCGGCGCGGGGTGCGAGAGCACGGCGGGACGTAGCAGAACCGCAGGCAGCCGAGCGAGCGGCGGGCCACCCGCAGCCGCCCGGTGAACACGCAGTCCTCGGCGATCGGCACCGCGTGGGTGTGCACCTCGCCGACCACCGTGGATCGGTGGGCGTGCAGCAGCGCGTAGGCGTGCTCGCAGTCGGGCCCGGAGAGCGCCGGGCGCTCGGGCCCGGTGGCGTCCAGGATGCTGTCGGCGAGGTGGATCTCCAGCGGGTCGGTGTCGACCTCGTCGCCGACGACCTGGATCGTGCCCAGGATGCTGCGCTCGATCTTCACGCAGGCGGTGGTGTGGTCCAGCACGAGGCTGGGCTCCTGCGGCGAGTGCGGTTCGCAGTGCGGCTCCAGCGACCAGCCCGGCACCAGGGTGCAGTGCCGCAGGGTGACGGAGGCCAGCGGTCCGGTGACGTTGACCCCGCGACCGGTGATCAGCAGCCCGTCCAGGACCAGCCGCCCGCCCGGGCAGACGCCCCGGACGTTGAGCGCGTCCGGCCGGTTGCTGTACCAGTCGAGCAGCCGGATCACCGGCCGGGCGCCCTCGGCGGCGCGCAGTTCGAGGCGGTCGTCGGCCGCCAGGTCGAAGTCCAGCTGTTCCTGGTAGGCGCCGCTGTGGGTGATCTCGATGACGGCGGCGCCGCCCGCGCTGCCGGACTCCTGGTCGGCGCGCCACTTCCGGTAGGCGTCGTTGATCCGCTCGTACGGCTCGCCGGGGCCGACCCGGTAGACCGTCCGGTGCCGGGCCTCCGGGCGGTCGCGCGGGTACTCCCCGCCGCCGGTGTCGTCGCCGGACGCGTAGTGGTAGTCGACCCAGACGCCGCGGCGCGGGGCGGAGCGGGCACCGAAGGCGATCCGGCCGAGCAGCGGGTCGACGGCGACCTGCCCGCGCTTGGGCCGGTACGTCCAGTCGCTCAGGTCGGCCACCGTGATCTCGGCGGGCGGGACCGGCTCCTGGGCGCCGTCGCGCCGGATGGCGAAGCTCTTGCCCGGCCCGTAGTAGTCGGCCAGGCGCTCGGCGAGCTGCCGGCGCCGGATCGGGGCCGGCACGTTGTCGATCGTCGCGAGGTGGGTGGTCGACGGCTCCGGCTCGGGTTTGGTGACCAACTGGGCGTCGTTGCCGAGGACCGAGAAGGTGTAGAGGTTCCTGGCCCGGTCGATGCAGTACGCGGGCGCCCGGGTGACCGGGTACGGCTTCAGCCGCCAGACGTACAGGGCGACACCGGCCGGCGTGTAGCCGCCCTGGCGGCGGGTGGAAGCGGCCCGGCGGACGTCGGCGGTGTGCGCCTGCCCGTCGAAGGGCCCGCCGAGCAGGTCCAGCTCGGCGCCGCGCCGCACGTCGACCAGCCGGCCCCGGCTGAGCCGCTGACGGTCGGCCGGCTCCTCGTCCGGGCGCAGCAGCCGCACCGGCTGGGTGCCGCCGAGCAGCCGGGAGAGCTCCACCGCCCGGGCCGGCCAGTCGGCGACCGAGGCGGACAGCTCCTCCAGCAGGGCGAGCGTGCCCTTGCGTCGGCGGTTGGCGACGGTGTTCGCGACGTCGTGCCGCGGCGCCAGCCGGGCGGCGAGCCGGTCGCGGGCCGCGGCCCGTTCCGGGGAGGCCCCGCCGTGCAGGCCGGTGGCGAGCACCTCCTCGTAGCCGGGCAGGATCCGGTAGCCGACCAGGTCGCCGAGGTAGGCGACGGCCCAGTCGGCGGCGGTCTCCACGAACCAGTCCTGGTAGCCCTGTTCGACACCGCTGCGGACGACGTCGACCTGCTCGGCGATGACGGCCAGCAGGGCGCGCAGCGGCTCGCCCGCCTCGGCGTCCCGCAGCCGGTGCCACTGCGGCAGCAGCTCCACCAGTCCGTCCGGATCACGAGTCATGCGCCCACCTCGCTTCGCTCGGCAGGGGCATTCGCCCACACGCACCGCTTGATGGTTCGCTCTCCCCCGGCCTCCGGCCGGGGGGACCCCACCGCTCGCTCATCGGACGACCTCCTTGAGGATCAACGTGTCGGGCAGGTTCGGTGACAGCAGGGCGAGTTGGGCCGGACGGATGCCGCGGAACACCGTCACCACGCGGCCGGGCGGCAGCGGCCGGGTGTCGGTGACGGACGGGTTGAGGCGCAGCAGCTCGGCGACCGAGATTCCGTTGCGGGCGGCGACCTCGGTGAGGGTCTCCGCTTCGGGGCCCCGCACCCGGTACCGCTGTTCGTCGAAGCGGGCGAGTCGGGCCGGGACGCTCGGCTGCGGCTGGGCGAGCCGCTCGGGCAGGTGCTCCAGGCCCTCCGGGGTGAGGCTGCCGGGCACGCTCGTGAAGGCGTCGACCTCGACCCAGTCCACGCCGGGGACGGCCTGGGCGGCGGTGAGCACCTCGGACAGGTGGGCGCTCTGGCCGAGTTGGCGCCCGGCGTAGCCGAGCCGGTCGAGCAGGGCGCGGCGCAGCGCCGGTTCGACCAGGTCCCAGGAGTGGTCCGGGTCGACCTTGACGCTCAGGGCGACGACCAGCAGGACGAGTTCGCGCAGCGCGACCTCGACCGGCAGCTTCGGGTCGCCGTAGGTGGTGAGCGAGGACCGCAGGGTGCGGATCAGGTCGGAGTCGGCGGTGAACGGGATGTCGTCCACCCCGGCCACCGTGACGTGGACGAGCTCCCGCCTGCCGTCCGAGAGTCGGGTGGCGCTCGCGCGCCCGATGCCGGCCCGGGAGCGGGTGAAGTCCTCGTAGTCGGGCACCGAGACCAGCCGGTCCAGGGCGGTGACGGCGAGGGGGATGTTGTGCCTGGCCAGGCCCGGGCCGTCCGGTCCGGCGCCGCCGGTGGCGGGCAGCGGGTTGACGACGGCGGAGACGCCGAGCGGGCGGGTGGTGAGCTGGGTGATCCGTCCGGCGCCGACGTTGCCGCTCTCGCCGATGCCGATCCGGTAGCGGGCACGGACGTTCTCCCGGCCGGTGGGCAGGCGTGAACCGTGCACGCCGTCGCCGAAGGTGACGGTGGTGCGGCCGTCGGTCGTGGTCGCGGTGACGTAGACCTGTTCGTCCGGGCCGCGCCCGGCGAGGCTGTCGACCTCGTGCCAGCGCACCCCGTCGACCCGGACCTCCAGGGTGCTGCGCGCGCCCCTGGGGGTGTCGGCGGCGAGCCAGGTGAGCGGCGACTGCCACAGCGTGAAGCGCTGGCCGGGGATGCCGGCGTCGCCGCTGCCGATGGCCTCGTCGCGGGTGGCGCCCTGGGTGGCGCGGACCACGTTGCCGAGGACCTGGACGGTGTCGCGCCGGTAGCGGAAGGCGAGGCGGGTGCTGAGCGTGATGGTGGTGCGGACGGTGTCCCCGGGCAGGCGCGGGTCGACGCCCTGCTCGACGCCGGCGATCATGGCGCGTTCGGTGCCCCGGACCCCGGTGGTGTTCGGGATGTCGGTCCGCTCGCCGCTGACCGCGATCCACCGGCCGGGGGTCAGCCCGTCGTAGAGCCGGGCGAGTTCGATCCGGTCGCCGTGGACCTCCTCGGTGACGGGCTCGTCGGCGAGCCGCCGCGGGGCGCCGCGGGGGGAGTCCGGGGGGTGCCCGTGTTCGGGGAGGGGGGGGGGGGGGGGGGGGGGCCCCGCCGCTGCGGGGGGGGGTCGAGCCCCCGGGGCGCGGTGCCGCGCCGGGGGCGGGGGCGGGCGCGGCCCCCCCCGCGCCCCCCCGCGGGCGTAGACGGTGGCGTCCCGGATGTCCGAGAGCTGGGTGTCCTTCTCGTCCGACCACGGCTGCTGAAGGGACAGTTCGGTGACCTTGCCGGTGATGCCGAAGTCGGCGCGGGAGATCACCCGTACGTCGGTCACCCGGGTGATGACCTCGGCGAGGTCGCGGTTGCCCGGGATGCCGCCGTCGATTCCCTTGCGCGGGCGCTGGATGACCACCCAGCTGCCGGGCGCGATCTGGTCGTACACGGCGTCGAGGGTGAGGACCGTGCCGGAGACCGGCTGCAGCTTGGTGGTGAACACCACCTCGACCGCGGGCGGCGACTCGTCGGTGGCGGTGTAGCGGTGGACCCGGACGTTCAGCTCGCCGGACTCGCCGGTCTTCTCCTGGCCCGGGTCGAGCTGGTAGTCGAGCGCGGCGCCGGGCCCGCCGTCGACCTTCACGTGGATGCGGCCGTCGGCCTGCGGGCGGGACACGAAGACGGTGCGCTCGGGCAGTTTGGCCAGGAACGTGGCGCTGACCCCGGCCTCCTGGTCGGGAGCGGGCACGGCGGCGCGCACGGCCGTGGCGTGCGGATTCGGCTGCGGCGCCGGCGGCTCGGTGGTGACCATCGTGACCTGTCCGGGCCCGAAGGGGAAGGTGTGGTCCCACGGCAGCGAGAAGCCGTTGTGCGTCAGGCTGCCGGCCTCGACGTACGTGAAGTCGGCGGTCTTCGGGACGGTGCCGGCGGTGTCGAAGCCGACCCGGACGCCGATCAGCGTGCTGCCGGAGAGCGGCCAGTCCACGTAGCGGTCGATCCGGCCGTCGTTGCCGTAGACGGGCTTGAGCGGCGCGGTGGCGCCGAACGGGGTGGCGACCACCCGCATCGCCTGGATCTCGTGCACGGCGAGCGGCGCCGTCAGGTCGACCTGCCGCCAGGCGGGGTAGAGGCCGTCGCGCAGCCGGGGGTCGAGTGCGGACAGCAACTGCACGCCGAGGTCCGATCCGGGCGCGAACAGGCGCTGCGGGTCGCGGGCGAGGTCCCGGGCGCTCAGCGGGGGCCGGGCGGGGGCGGTGCGCAGCGCCGCCAGCACCGAGCCGAGTCCGCGGACGGCCGGGTCGGCGGTGCCGATGCCGGGAGGGTGCGGTCCGGGCTTCTCGGGAGCCTGCGGCGGCTCCAGCTGGTGGGCGCGGTCGCGCAGGCCGGACAGCTCCTCGCCGAGGCGTCCGAACCAGTCGGCCACCGGCTGCTGGGAGCGCGCCAGTTCGGCGGCCTCGGCCGACCGCGCGATCACCGGGGCCAGCCGGTCGGCGAAGTCCGCGGGGGTGCTCAGCGGGCCGGACGGCCGGTCGAGGTCGGCGCGCAGCGGGGCCAGCACCTGGTCGTCGAAGTCCCGGACGATCCGGCTGTGCCCGGGCCTGGGGTTCGGGGCGTTCTCGGAGACGGTGATCCAGTCCGCCAGCTCGGCGCGCAGGTCCTTGAGGGTGCGCAGGTCCCGGGGCAGCCCGATCACCGTGACGTCGTTCTCGCGGTCGATCCGCACCTCGGGCACCAGCCGCAGCACCCGGTGGACCGGGTCGGCGGCCTTGTCGGAGCTGAACACGAACAGCAGCCGGTCGCCGGGCTTGATGTTGTTGGCGGTGCCGGCGGCGAACAGCTCGGCCCGGCCACCGGGGTTCAGCTGTCCGGGCGTCAGCTGGTACGGGCGGCGGCGCAGCACCGCCAGTTCGTTCCAGGCGGAGCGGGCGGCGAGGTCCTCGACGGTCTCGAAGGACTGCGGGTCCTCGCCGGGGCCGGGGACGCTCTGGCTGCGGGCGCCGCGCGGGATGGTCACGGTCGGGTCCTCGGCGGCCCTCGGGTCGTGGTCGAGCGTGTAGGCGAGGTAGGTGTCGGCGGCGACGCCGGGCCGGGGCCGGTGCCCGACCAGCCGGCCGAGCAGGGTGAGCGAGACCTCCTCGGTGGCGGTGCGCAGGTAGCCCTCGTTGGCGATCCGCTCCGAGTAGAAGGTGAGCACGTCGGCGAGCACGGCCCAGGAGTCCAGCAGCGCGATCGCCGGGTCGTCCGGGGTACGGACGGTCAGGTCGCGCAGCGCCGGGTAGGCGGGTCCGGACAGCCGGGCGAGCAGGCTGTCGAGGAACTCCCCGTAGCTGCCGACCCGGTAGCCGATGGCGTCCAGCCCGGGCGGGTTGAACAGCGGGACCGGCGTCGCGGTGGCGGTGCCCAAGCAGCCGCAGGTGCACTGGCCGCTCATCGGCCACCTCCGATCACGATCGAGAGCCGGCCGTTCTCCGGCCAGTCGGGGTCGTTGTCGCAGCCGGCGATCTCCAGCGCGCCGGGCCGCAGCAGCCCGTCGGCCAGCTCGCCGTCGTCCCGCCCGAACTGCCGCCGCAGCCGGGTGACCCGGGCACTGACCACGCCGGGTACGGCGGCGGCCGCGGCCACCAGCCGGGAGACCCGCACCGGCTCGCCGAAGCCCAGCGCGTCGGGGTGGAAGAAGCCGAGGCGGCCGTCCGGCAGGGCGCGGTTGCCCAGCACCCGCCGCAACTCGGCGAGCACGTGGCCGCGTTGGTGGCCGGGGGCGGCGCAGACCTGCAGTTCGAGGTCGAGCGGCACCACCAGGGCGGGGCGGACGACCAGGTCGTGGCCGATCCGGCGGTACGCCTCCAGGCCGTGTCCGACCGCTTCGAGCAGGGCGGTGTCAGCGGTGGCGTGCCCGTACGGCTCGACGGCGACGTGGACCTCCTGGACGCTGCCGGTCCAGCGGAGTTCGGCGGCGGCCCGCCGGACGCCCGGCAGGGCTGCGGCCAGCTCCGCGTAGTCGGCGGCGGTGACGGCGCGCAGCCGGGTGCGGCTCAGCGCGAGCGGGGCCGACTGCCGTACCTGGTCGAGCGGTTCGGGATCGGTGCCGCCGCTCGCGGGCATCGGGTTGCGGACCCGGAGCAGCGCGTCCTGCGGCGGTACGACGGTGCTGGGCCCCCTGGGGTGGGGCGGCTGGTCCTGGCAGACCACCAGATGGTTGATGGCCTCCGCGCCGACGTTGCCGGCCGTGCCGTTGCCGATCCGGTAGGCGACCCGCAACTCCGCGCCGGGCCGGGGCGGCTGACCGTGCCGCCCGTCGCCGAAGCGCAGCGCGAGGCGGCCGTCGTCCTCCGGCTCGCCGACGAAGTGCCGGTCGCGCGGGCCGTCGGCGAGCAGGTCCCGGCGGGGCGTCCACTCCTGGCCCCCGGCGGTGGCCCGGACGGCCGGCAGTGCGGCACGGGGGTCCTGGACGGTGATCCCGGACGCCGGGCCGGCCAGCGCGGGGGAGTCGGGGTCGAGCCCGGAGGCGTACCGCCCGCCCCAGCTCTGCGCCACCTCCCAGACGCCGGGCCGCCGGAGCACCCCGCCGGAGCGGGCCCGGGCGGTGAGCACCTCGAGGCGGCGCAGTTTGGCGGCGAGCAGGCGGGTGCGGCGGGCCAGCAGTTCGCGCAGCCCGGCGGCGGGCCGTTCGGCGAGGTGCAGCTCCTGTACCACCGGGGCCCCGAACAGCAGGGTCAGTTCGGCGAGTTCGGCGCGGGAGAGGGGGTGGCCGCAGTCCGTCCGGTGCCACAGCTCCTCCAGCCGCCGGCGGACCCGTTCGGGGATGCCGGCGAGCAGGGCGGCCTGCCGGGCGCAGACGTGCGCCCGGTCGGGGTAGGCGGCCGCCTGGGTCACCGGCGCGTAGCGCAGCACCGGGCGGAAGGGCTGCGGCAGGACGGGGTAACGGGTCTGGTCGAGCAGCGCCTCCAGCGTCGCCGCCTGGGCGTCGGCCGTGGGCGGCTCGACCACGGTGCCCTGGCCGTCCTCGCCCTCCGCGTTCGCGCCCGGCGCGAGGTGGATGCTCAGCCCGGCCCGCCGGACCGCCGCCTCGCCGAGCAGCCCGTACAGCTCGCGGACCTGGTGCGGGCCGAGCTGGCGGCCGGTCCTGGTCCGGTCGAGCAGTTCGTGGATCGCCTCCGCCGCGGGGCTGCCCCCGGTGCGGTCCGCGCAGCCGGATCCGTCCGGTCCGCAGGGAGCCACCCGGACCGGCTCCGGCGGCACCGCGAAGGTCTCCGGGGCTCCGCCGCAGAAGGTGAGCGAGCGGCCGTGGTCGACCAGGACGACGTTGCCGCGGGCGACGCTCACGTCGGTGATCGGGCCGCAGTCGCTCCCGCCGCGTGCGGACAGGCAGACCGGGAAGGAGAGTGCGTCCTCCGGCGCCCACTCGACCTCGACCACGGGCTGCTGGTACAGCTCGTCGACCAGACGGGTGACCGAGGTGAGCCGGACGGCCTGGCGGTGCGCGGGGTCGGCGTCGGCGGCGGCGCCGGTGCGCGGGCCGAGCACCTCCTCGACGACCAGCAGGTCGCCGGGGCGCAGCGCCAGGTGCCGGGTGCGGTCCTCGGGCCGGTCGGCCTCGTGCCAGTCGTCGCGCAGGGTGGCGGAAGTCGCGCCCTTCGGCAGGACGCAGTCCCGGTCGCCCCAGGTCCAGAACCGCAGGGTGTTGTGCTCGGGGTGCAGCACCAGGTCCGTTCCGCCGAGCGGCTCGAACACCTCGACCGCCGCGGTCCGGGTGAGCGCGTCCAGTTGCTCGTCGGGGATCACCGTGGACAGCTCCGGGCGTTCCTGCGGACCGAGCCGGCTGACGTCGACGGCGGCGAAGCGGAAGCCGCCGGGGTGGAGGGTGAGCGGGCGGTCCGTCGCCAGGGCGACGAACGCCCTTGCGTTACAGCCGTCGTGCACGGCGTAGTCGATCAGCCGGACGTGCCGGCGCACCGACACCCGGCGGCGGGCGGTGTCGAGGTACGCCTCGGTGGCCACCGCGTCCTGCTGGTACGAGAGCTGGTCGGCGGTGTGGGCGAGCAGCTCGACCAGGGTGATGCCGAGGTCGGGCAGGTGCCGCTCGGTCCAGCCGGGGGTGGTCAGGCTCATCCGGTCCAGCACGAGCCGGCGCAGGCTCTCGTAGTCGCGGGCGGTGTAGTCGATGACGGCGGACGCCGGGGCGGAGGGCGGGCAGCTCTCCTCGGTGCGGCAGTCGTAGGGGGAGGGGCAGTCGGCGCCGAAGGAGAACCCGGTGCTCGCGTACCTCGGGTCGAAGCCCGGGTACGGTCGGGTGCCCGGCCGGCCGTAGGCGTCCGCCTCGACCACGGTCAGCCGGTAGCGGGAGGTGTCGCCGACCCGGTCGAGGGTGACGTGCATCCGGTCGTCCAGCTCCGGGTCGTCCGCGCGCTCGATCTCGACCGCGAGGGCGCGCAGTCCGGTGATCCGGCGGCCGCCGTCGACGCGGATGTTCTCCGGGCCGAGCTCACCCGGCGCCCGGCCGAGGAAGGTCACGGTCAGCGTGCGTCCGTCGTCCTCCGGCTCGGCGCCGTCCAGGCCCAGCAGGTGCGCCGCGCGCACGTCGGCGCGCCGCAGCTCCGTCCCGCACGGTTCCGTCCCGCACCGGGCCGTCGGTTCCTCGGATCGCCCGGTCATGCCGCCACCCCGCCCTCGAACACGTCCTGCCGCTGCGTACCGGTCCGGCGGACCACGTACGCCAGCTCGACCCGTACCACGTTGTCCTCGCTCTCCACGTCGAGCGCGGCGATCTCGATCACGTCGCCGAGCCACCGCTGAAGCGCCGCCTGGACGGACAGCTGCAGGGTGGCCGCCAGCTCCGGGCTGTTCGGCGCGAAGACCAGGTCGAGCAGCCCGCAGCCGAAGTCCGGGTGCATGACCCGCTCGCCGGGGCTGGTGAACAGCAACTGCTCGATCAGGTCGCGCACATGGTCGTCGTACGCCGCCTCGGCGGTGCGCCCGCGGCTGTCGATCCGGAACGGGAACGCGAGGTCCGTCCGGGCCGGGGCGGGCAGTTGTGAGATGTTCACGGGCCCGGTGTTCATGCCGGTGTTCACACCCCCACCGCCCGCTGCTGGACGACGGTCACGATCGGCGGCCCCTGCGGGACCTGCTCGGCGCTCTGGCACAGCCCGACGGCGGACTGCGGCAGCGCGGGGGAGCCGTTCACCCGGATCCGGGCGGACGGCAGCACCCAGCGGACCGTCACACAGGGCTGCGGCTTGCCGGCCACGTTGAACGGGCAGCCGGTGACGGTGTACTGGTCGGCCGTGCTGGTGACGGCCTGGCCGGCGACCAGCGCCCGCGCCTGGGCGGGCCGGGCCGTCACCTGGCCGCCGTGCGGGCAGGTCACCGTCGCATTGACGTGCAGCAGATTTCCGGTCATGACGTTCTCCCCCGTCAGGTCACGCTCAGAGCGTCCTGGTTGATGGAAACGGTGGCGCCGACGAGCGAGATCGAGGCGCCCTGGCCGTTGCTGATCTGGATGCCCGAGTCGTTGATCACGATCGAGGCCCCGCTCGGGGTGCGGAGCGTGATCCCCGTGGTCGGGTCGTCGGACAGGACGATCACCCGCCGCCCGGTGGTCTCCAGCACCGTGTTCGGCGCCCCCGGCGGGCCGGTCGCCGCCTCCACCGGGACCTCCGAGGCGGAGCCGTACCAGCAGCCCGTCCAGATCGGGTAGCTCTGGTCGCCCTGCTCGAACTCCACCCACACGCCCGCCCCGACCGGCGGGACCGCGTAGTGCCCCATGCCCGGACCGGCCACCGGGAAGCAGGGCATCGCCCAGGTCGACACGGCCTCGCCCAGCACGTCGGGCACCTGGGCCTGGATGCGGCCGATCCCGAGCGGGTCGGCGTTGTTCACCACCGTCCCCCGGAACTTGCCGAGGTAGCGGGTCGGTTCGGCCATGCGGGCAACTCCTGCTGCAGCATCAGGGGATGACGGTCGGCTGAAGGGCGATCAGGCCCTCGCGGGTCAGCGTGAAGTTCTGGGTGTACGAGCCGCGCTTGAGGTTGTGGGTGACGCTCTTGACGAAGTACAGGCCGTCGTAGGTGAGCCCGGCGCCGCGGACGCCGACCAGCTCGCGCGGCCGCAGCACGTGCCCGTACCGGACGACGTCGAGCTGGCCGGAGCCGGAGACGGCGTCCGCCGACTGCATCGCCTTGGCGATGGTCTCGGCGACGGCCTGGCCGGTGTCCTTCTTGGCGGTGTCGGCGATGACCTTCTTCTTCAGCGCCGGCGCGGGCTTGAGCGCCAGCGGCGGGCGCAGGATGCTGACCTCCGGCACCGGCAGGACGGAGGACACCTTGGTCGCCGGGAGCTGGATGCGGGCCTCCGGCTCCTCGCGGGCCGTGCCGTCGAAGGCGAACGTCAGCTGGTCGACGTTGGACAGCGCGTCCATGTTCACGTTCAGCGCGTGCTGCGGGACGCCGAGCCGGTTCTCCGGCCCCCAGTAGGCGCGGCTCATCCCGGGGACCGGGCCCGGGTCGAGGTAGAACACGTAACCGTTGGCCTTCGCCAGCTCGCTGACGTACCCGAGGTCGGTGCCCTTCTGGAAGTCGATCCGCCGGGTGGGCATCGGCGTCTGCGGCACCAGCTCGGGGACGACCAGCGGCAGGATGCCGTACTGCCCGTACTTGCCGATGATCGCGGTGACCCGGGCCGCCGGGGACATCGCGGGGAAGGGCACCCCGGCCTGCTCCTCCAGGTCCATCAGCACCGTCAGGTCCTCGCCGGTCACGGTGAGCGTGGACTGGCCGGGCTGGTTGCTGATGCCCACCTCCTGGCGGATGATCACACCGTCCATCAGTACGGTCGGGGTGCCCGTCACGGTCACCATCAGCACGACCCTGGTCTTCGGGTCGAAGAAGCCGCCCGGCAGCAGCGCGGTGTTGATCAGACCCTGCTTCGACAGGTCGAAGGCGAGCTGGAACCCACTGCGCTGCCCGGACGCCACCGTGACCTGCGCCGACAGCAGGGCGTCCGTCACCGGCTGCGGCACCGGCACCGGGATCTGCGGACCCATCAGCAGGCTGAGACGGATCGACCCGACCGGCCCGCCCCCCGTGACGGCCGAGGGGTCAGGCACTGCCCACCCCCGGCACCGCGCCGGGCAGCGCGATGGTGATCCGCCGACCCGGCGTCGCGGTCAACTCCCGCGGATCGACCACCGGGTTGGCGTCGGCGATCCGCCACCACTGGTCGGCGCTGCCGAGGTAGCGGTTCGCGAGCAGGTCGAGGCGGTCGCCGACGCTCACGGTGTGCTCGGCCAGCGGGGTCAGACCGTCCGCGCTCGGCAGCAACCTCCGCTGCAGGTACGGTACCTGCCGCCCGTCCGGCGTCGTGCGCAAGGCCACCGGGACGCCGTGGTACCGGCTGGTCAGCGGGTACGGCGAGGGCGCGGGCAGCCCGTTCAGCGGGTCGTCGACGGTCATCAGAACCCCCCTCCGAGGCCGAGCGCACTCAGCCGGCCACCGGCCGCCGTGCCGACCAGCCGCTCCTTCTGCGCCAGATGCGCCAGGTACAGCTCCGCCCCGCGGTGCCCGGTCGGCAGATCACTGACGGTCAGGACCCGCAGACCGATCGCGACGGCCGCCCTGATCGGATTCAGGTCGATGTCGAACGCCTCCTCGGTGATGGTGAGTTCGGTCAGCCGCACCGGCAGGATCCGCTTGCCACCCCAGGTGAAGAGGGTCAGCGGGGCCTCGATCGGAGTGATTTCGAGAGTGCCCAGCGCGGCCAGCGCCTGATTGGCCAGCAGCTGCGCACTGGCCGGCTGCACCAGCAACTCCAGCGTCGCCAGCTGCGGATGGATCCCGTTCGGCGACGGCAGCTCCAACTGGTCGGTGGCGTCCAGCTCCGCGGTGAACTTCCACGTCTCGACGGCCGGCCCCTTCAGCCGCAACGCCTCCGTCCGGTCCCCACTCCCGTCCGCCCCCGCCACCTGCGGCGCCAACGACCGCTCCAGGCTGTCCGGATTGAACTGCAGCACGATGACCCGCTGCGGAGTCCCCCGCTGCGGATCCACGATGACCAGCCCGGACCTGATGGGTTTGGGGGCGTCGGTGTAGCCGGTCACGCGTCCCCTCCTTCCCCGTCGGAGTCCTTCTCCGGGGAGGCCCGGCGGTCGCGCTCCGCGATGGTGGCGCGAGCCTGGTCCCGGACCTTCTCCTCCGGGTCGTGTTCCCGGAGGAACACGAACAGGGGATGGAGTTCCTCCCAGTCGACCCGCCCGGCGCAGAAGACGGCGATCCGTCGGACGAGCGGCTCGGGATCGTTCATCGACCAGCGGAACAGGGCGAACATGTCCGGGTCGAACGGGCCGTAACAATGGACGGAAAGCATCCGCAGGGCGTTCATGAGGGCGACGCCGTCCCGGGTGCTGTCGAACAGCTCCGTCATGGTCTCGTTGTCGTGCACGTCGATTCGCCCGCGGACGAATTCGACGGTCGGTTCCCGGTCCAGGCCCGCGATCAGGAAGTAGTGGACCTGAAGGAGATCGTCCTCGATCCAGTAGACGGCCGCACCGCGGTCGGGCGTCAGCCAGATCTTCTGGAAGGGGGAGCCGTCGCTGCTCTCACTCGTCGAGTGGAGATCCCAACCGGCTTCTTCCGCGAGCCTGTCGACCTCGGCACGACCGAGTACGTCCTTGGGTACGAGCCGCACGAACAGGGTCAACGGAACTCCTTCATCGCAGTAGGGGGTTGAGTCGTCACGAGGGTATCCACAGGCCGCCGGGCGATCTCCGCCATCCGGGGTGCAGCTTCTCGTCCGACGCTATTCGGCCGTCGGGCGCGAGGAACCTCGCGGCGTTGTGCATCGCCCACAGGGGGAACTGCTGGACCAGCTGTTCGTCGCTGAGCATCAGGACATCGGCCTTGGCCTTGGCGAAAGCGCGGATTATCAGGAGCTTGGACCGTGTCGTCATCCCCGCCACGGCCGTTTCGAGCTGAGCGCCCCTCCTGGTGAGCCCGCCGGTCCGGGAGTTCGTGTGCTCGGCGGCGATGCCCTGTGGGTTCAGCAGGTACTGCGAGCCGGCCACGGCGTTGCGTGGCGCCATGGTGTTGGTGTTCGACACGACGTCCTGCCAGGTCGCCTCGGGGAAGTTCGCGAGTTGCCAGGCCGCGATGTTCGTCATGGCGGCTGCCGGATAGCGAGCGCCCTCGACGGTCGGCATGAGCCTGGCCGCCGCTGCCATGGTCTCGGCGGCCTTCGGATTGCTGCGGAAGAACTCGTCCTGCGGGACTCGGCGCTGCACGAGGTCGAAGAAGGCTCGCTGCATCCGCTGACGGGCTTGGGTCGATCGGTCGGCCGCGCTGACGCCTTCCTTGCCGAGGCTGTGGGCGAGCATGTCCTCGATCTCGGCCAACTTGTCGGCTGCCGCGTCCTTCGACGCCGGCCCGGCCTTGACGTAGTGCCCCGACCCCAGACCGCTGAGCACCTTGACCAGCCCTGGCGGAGTCTCACCGGCCCGGTCGCCGCTCCTGATGGCGCCCTGCTGTTCGCTGACACCGATCTCCATGCCACCGCCGGATGCCATGATGATGCGCTCGTGCCCCGGAGGCCGGTTCCCCCCGTGGATGGCACGTGCCTCGACCAGACCGGCGCGGGCCGGCCGGCTCTCCTGGCTGGGCGTGTCCGACGCGCTGCGGCGCTCCTGGTAGGCGCGCTGCTCCTCGTTGAGCACGCCGGCCTGGGCGACGACCTCCGGTGCGTTGATCAGTTTCTCGCCGAGCTGTTCCAGGATGCGCATCAGTGCGGGTTCGTTCTTGCGCACCAGGTCCTCGGCCGCCGGGATGTGGTCCCGGACGTCCTTCTCCGGGTTCAGTTCGGCGGTGATCGCGGTCAGCGGCCCGTCCTCGCGGGCGCTCAGGCCGGTCAGCCGGTACCACGCCCGCATTCCGCGGAGGACGCCACGGAGCGTCAGGCGGCCGATGCCGAAACCGAGCAGGCGATCGACCTTCGGCCGGATGCGGGCCACGATCAGTTCGAGGCGCTGCTTCTTCGCGTCCGGGGAGTTCTCGTGGGCGCGGCGTTGGGCGCGCTGCTGTTGGCGCCTCTGGTGCCAGGCGCGCAGGCGGTCACGCTGTTTGCGGTAGCCGTCGCGGAGCTTGTGGGCGCCGGCGGTGAGGGCGCGGCCGAGTTTGCTGTTCAGGAGCTTGCGCCCGAGGGTGCGGGCGGCGACGCGGACGCGGGTGAGGGCGGACTTGACGGTCTGGCGGGAGGCGTTGAGGGCGCGGCCGACGGGGGAGGTGGGGCGGCGGGGTGCGGTGGACTTGGGGCGGGTGACCTCGCGGCGCGGGCGTCCGGGGGTGGGGGCCGGGTGGCGCTCCGCGTGCTGGACGGTGTGCCGGGCGGGGCCGGTACGGGCCGGGCGGGCGCGGCCGGGTGAGGGGGGCTTGCGGAGGGACTGGGTGGCCCGGCGCAGCCCTGCCCGGGCTTTGTTGACGGCGTTCCCGGCGGCCTTGCGGGCGCCCTTGCCGGCCCTGGCCAGGCCCTTGAGGATCTTCTGGGCGATCCCCTTGAGCTTGGTGCCGACGGCTTTGCCTGCCCCCTTGAGCTTGCTGAGCAGGAAGTTGGAGATGAAGTCGAGCAGCGCGACCACGCCCGCCGCGACCGCGTCGGCGAACAGGCAGGCGGCCGAGCCGGATTTGACCGCCTTGAGGAAGGTGACGAACTTCCCGATCGCGGCGACGATCTTGCTGATGGTGTTCCATGCCGCCACCAGGCCCTGGATGATCGCCATGATCGCGCCCGCGGCCGGCACGATCAGCGACACCAGCTTCTCGACGACGATCGAGACGATCATTCCGGGCAGTGAGGCGACGATCGCCTGCCAGGCCATCCGTCCGATCTGGGCCATCGAGATGCAGCCCTTGACCAGGACGTTGACGATGGTGGAGGTCAGGCCGACCACCGACTCGACCTTCTCGTTGAACCAGGTCCGCACCGCGCTCTTGATCGCACCCCACAGGTAGTGCTGGATGCCGTCGATCGCGGCGGTGCCGAGCTTCTTCAGCCACCCGCCCGGGTCGGAGGCGATGTCGCCGATCAGGACCGCGAACTCTCCGAAGACCGCGATCGCCTTCTCGACGAAGTCGATCGCGTCCATGACGGACTTGCGGACCGCCTCGATCGCGGCCTTGAGCCCGGCCTCCAGCGCGTTCAGCAGCGCGTTCAGCCCGGCGGCCAGCAGGTCGAGCAGCTTGTTGACGGCGTTCTTGAGCTTGTCCGCCCACTCGTTGACCTTGGCGACGGCTTTGTCGCGCCACTCCTCGATCTTCTTGCGGAACTTGTCCCGCAGTTCGGGGAAGGCCGCCAGCAGTACGTCGCAGATCTTGATCAGCGCGTCGGCGAGCTTGTCGATCAGCTCGACGGCGAACTTTCGCGCCTGGTCGATCGCCCAGTTCGCGAACTTTCGGAAGCCGTCGATGATGTCGTTGATCAGGCCGCGGAAGTAGTCGAAGACCTTGGTGACCGCCTCGACCAGCGCGTCGAAGGCGGCCTTGACCTTGGACTTGACCCAGCCCCACCAGCCCTCGGACTCCTCCTTCTTGCGGTCCTTCTCCTTCTGCGCCTTCTCCTCGGCCTCCTTCCGCTTGTCCTGGATCTTCTGGTTGTCCTGCTGCTGACGGTCCCGGACGTCCTTGTCGGCCTCGGTGCGCTTCTTGCCGATCTGTCCGGTCTTGTCCTGGTGCTCGGCGTCGGCGTCCTGGTCCGCGGTGGTGGCCTTCTGGTCCTGCTCGGTGCGCCACTGCTCGCGCTCGCCCTTGACCTGCTCGGCGGCCTCGCCCCGTTCGCCGGCCTGGGCCTGGGCGTTGTCCGCCACCGCCTGGTCGACCTCGGCCTGGTTCTGCCGGCGCGCATCGGCCTCGCCCTGCTTCTGCTTGGCCTGTTCGGAGCCCAGTCGGCTCTGGCCCTGGCCGACCGCGGCCTGGATCTGCGGGCCGCGCTCCTGCTGGGTCACGATGCCGATGCCCGGCTCGGTGTCGACCGCGCCGCCGGCCCTGGCGCCCCCGCCCTTGCCCCCGCCGCCCGGTACGGAGGCGGTGAGGGTCTCCTTCGGCACGTCCGGGTAGATCCGGTCCTCGCCCATCGGCTTGGCGGCGTCCTCCCGGCCGACGCCGAGGATCTTCGTGGAACTGTCCTTGAGCTTCGCGGCCTGCCGGTCGGTGCGCGCCGGGTCGCTCTCGCCGGTCAGTTCGACCTCGGGCGCCCGGCCGACCGTGGTGTTCAACGCCGGATCCGTCGTGGGGACGCCGTCGACCGCGCCCTGCACTTGCTGCACTTCCTGCGGCGAGACCTGGGTGCCCGCGTCGTCGGCGACGTGCGGCGCGGCGACCCGGTCGCCGGGGTTCCGGCCCTCGACCTTCTTCTGCTGGGCCTTCTGCTGCTCGCCGTCCGCGCCCTGCGGACCGACCCGCTCCAGCCGCTCCGTGACCGCCACGGCGGGCGGCGCGGCCTCGGGCGTGCCGGACTGGGTCTGCGGTGCGCCGGACGGGCGCTGGACGGTCGGCGGGGCGGCCTGCAACCGGGCGTGCTGCTCGCCGACCGTACGGTCCACCGAGCCGTCCACGCCGTCCAGGGTGGTGGCCAG
The DNA here is from genome assembly GCF_042735475.1 of Kitasatospora sp. NPDC059577. NCBI lineage: Bacteria > Bacillati > Actinomycetota > Actinomycetes > Kitasatosporales > Streptomycetaceae > Kitasatospora > Kitasatospora sp. NPDC059577. Next base: position 159,568 of record NZ_JBHWBZ010000010.1, read on the forward strand.
CTGATCGGGCGGCAGGCTCGCGGCGGTGGCGAGCGCGCTCTGCGGGTCCTGGGCGGAGACGTCGGGCGGGGCCTGCTGCTTCTCCTGCTCGGGCGGGGCGCCCCCGGCTGCGCCACCGGCCGCGCAGCCGCCACCGGCGCCTCCGCCGTTGCCACCGGCACCGCCGTCCGGCTCCGCCTCGGTGGTGGGCTGCTGCGGGCCCGCGCAGGCACCGCCGCCGGACTCCAGCGAGGCGTCCGGGGCGGGCTGGGCGGTGAGTCCGGCGGGCGCGTCGGCCTGCTCGGCAGCCGGGCCGGGGCCGGGGCCGGTGGCGGTGGCGGCGTCGGCGTCGCGGCCGGTGTCGGGAGTGGCGGCGGGCCCGCCGGGGCCGTCGCCGCCGACCGGACCTGTCGTGCTGGGGGCCGCGGCGGGGAGCTCCGGGCCCGGGCCCTGCGGCTCGGGTGTGGCCGCGGGCTCGGCCTCGCGTGCCTCCTCGGCGGGGGCTTCCGGCTGCTGCGGCTCCGTCGGGGCGGGCTCGGTGGCGGCCGGTGCCGGGGTTGCGGTCGGGTTCGTGGCCGGGTCGGGGCCGATCTCCTGCTCGACCGGCTGCTCCGGCTGGAGGTCGCGGGCGCTCCGGTCCTCGGCCTCGGCGCCGGGGCTCGGCTCGGGGGCGGCCGCAGGCTGGGCCGGGTCGGGCTGGGCCTGCTCGGGAGCCGTCGGCTCCGCCTCGTCCTCGGGCCGGCTCTCCCGCTCGGCCTGCACCTGGTCGGCCTTGGTCGCGGGCGGGGCGGGGAACTCCGGCGCCTCGGCATTCGCGGAGGGCGCGCCGTCCGCAGTCACCGGGATCTGATCGGCGGTCGGCACGCCGGACACGTCGAGATCGGCCGAGGGCAGGAAGTCCCCGGGATTGAGCTCCGGCCCGGGCTCGGCCGACTGCGACTGCCGCTCCCGGTCCGTGGCGGGGCCGTCGTGGACCTCCGCGTCCGCGCCGGGCTCCAGACCCAACGGCCGTTCCTCGTCCGGTGTTTCGCGCTGCTGCTGGTCGCCCTCCAGCATTCCGTGCCGGGCGAGCGGGCTGTCCTCGGCCCGCGCGATCGCTTCCAGGCGCTCGGGCTTGACGGGTGCGGGCTGCGGCAGCGGCGCGGCGGCGGGCTCCTGCGGCTTCGTGCCGGCCGAGGGCTGGGCGGCGGCGTCCGCCGGTCCGGCTTCGGGCGAGCCGGGTACGGAGACGGCTGCCGGCTGTGCGCCGTCCTCCGTCGTGGCGGCCTGCTCCGGCCCCGCGTCGGGGGTCGTCGGGGGCGCCTCCTCGACGGTGGGAGGCTGTGCGTCGGCGGCGGGCTGGGCCTGACCGGCCTCCGGCTGCGGGGCCGACTGCGCGCCCGGTGGAGTCTGCGCGGCCTCGCCCTCCGCGGGCTGGGCCTGCTGCTCGTTCTGCTGCTCCGGGCGCTCCTGGTCGTCCTGGTCGTTCTTGCCGCCGTGCCCCTTGCGGCGCTTGCGCCGACCCTTCGGGTCGTCCGACTGCCGTGCTTCCTCGTCGAGTTGACGCTTCCGATCCTGCTCGTCGCGGTCCTGCGCGTCCGTCTGCCCGCGCTCGTCGGTGGCCCGGTCGGCGGCATCGGTCACCGGCTCGGGCGTCTGCGCGCCGTCCACGTCGGCCGGGCGGTGCTCGGCGGCCTCGACCAGCTCCAGCACCCGGGTGTAGTCCGACGAAGGCAGCCGGTCCGCCAGCCGGGCAAGCACGGAGGCCTGCAACTCCGGTGCGAAGCTTGCGAGTTGCAGGCGGACCCGGCCGGAGGAGTCGGTCGGGTCCCCGCGCAGCGAGCGCAGGATGCCGGCCGCCAGCCGGTCGACCAGGGTGGCCGGATCGAGCCGCTCGGTGCGGAACCGGTCGGCGTCGACGGTCGCGTAGCGGAGCCAGCCCGGCGTGGCACTCGGCGTCGCCGCCGCCGGCCGGTCCTCGCGCGCGCCGTGCTCCGCCTCCCGTTCGATCGCGTCCTGCGGCAGGCTGACCGCGCCCAGGTCACGGCCGGCCCGCAGCGCGCCGAGCGGGTTCGGGGCCTGGACGGTGTGCAGCAGCTCGTGGGTGAGCAGCCGCCGGCCGTCCTCACCGGCCGGCCGGTACTTGCCCTCGCCGAAGAAGAGGTCCGGACCGACGGCGACGGCGTCCGCGCCGATCAGCTCGGTCAGCGCGGCGGAGTCCCGGTCGGTGTGCACCCGGACCCGGCTGAGGTCGTGCCCGAGCCGCGCCTCCAACTCCCGGCGCACGCCCGGGTCCAGCGGCTGGCCCGCGCCGGAGACGATCTCCTTCGGCTCGGGCGTACGGGCCTTCGGCGCCCGCGTCTTGCGCCGGGTCGCGCCCTGCTTGGCGTCCTGCCCGGAATCCCGGGCAGGAGCGTTCAGTCGGCTCATGTCCGCCCCCGCTCCGGCGCCCGGCCACCGCCGGACAGTCCGGTGTGCACGGCGCGGGCGAGCGCCTCGCCGAGCCGCTGCGCCGAGGCGTCAGCCGGCAGCGGCGGCAGCCCGGAGAGCAGGTCCAGCGCGCGGTCGCCGCCGACCGCGAGCGGCACGCCGCGCGTCTCGACCAGGCGGGTCAGCTCGCTCCGGAACGCCGCCGTCAGCCGCTCGTGGTCGATCCGCGCGAAGCCGTCGAGGACCAGCTCGCCGATCTCGACCTCGATCCGCCCGGCACCGCCCGTCCCCGCGCTGCCCGGCTCGGCGCTGCTCCTCCGCCCGATCCCGGGCCCCTCGGTCAGATCCATCCGGAGACCTCCGAGGGCGACAGCGAGCGCTCCAGCTTGAGGTACTCGGTGCGCGCGGCGGCCAGCAGGTGCCGCATCTGCATCGGGCAGTCCTCGTCGGCGGCCAGGAAGGCGGCGGACAGCGCGATGTTGCGGATGGAGCCGCCCGCCACGGTGAGCTGGGCGAGCCGCTCCGGATCGACGCCCCGGCTGGGGGTCTGCGCGGGGATGACCCGCCGCCAGATCTCGGCGCGCTCCGGCACTCCGGGGAACGGGAAGTCGGCCACGAACCTGATCCGCCGCATGAACGCTGGGTCCAGCGCCTTCTTCATGTTGGTGGTGAGCACGGCAAGGCCCCGGTAGGCCTCCATCCGCATCAGCAGGTAGCTGACCTCCAGGTTGGCGTAGCGGTCATGGCTGTCCTTGATCTCGCTGCGCTTGCCGAACAGCGCGTCGGCCTCGTCGAACAGCAGCAGCGCGCCGCCGCGTTCGGCCGCGTCGAAGACCCGCCGGAGGTTCTTCTCGGTCTCGCCGATGTACTTGCTGACGACCTGGGAGAGGTCGATGACGAACAGGTCCACGCCGAGCTGCCCGGCGACGACTTCGGCCGCCAGCGTCTTCCCGGTGCCCGACCCGCCGGCGAACAGCGCGGTCACGCCGAGGCCGCGGCGCAGCACCGACTCGAAGCCCCACTCCTGGTAGACCGTGCCGCGCCGGCGGACGTGGGCGACGATCTCGCGCAGCGTCGCGAGCTGGCGCTCCTCCAGGACCAGGTCGTCCCAGGCGGCGCGCGGCTCGACCCGCCGGCCCAGCTCGTCCAGGGACATCCGGGCTTCCACCAGTCCGGCGTGCCAGGCCAGTCGGCTGACGTCCGCACCCTCCGCGCCGTCCGCACCCTCCGCGCCGTCGGCGCCGTCCCCGCCGTTGCCGCTGGACTCGGCAGCCCGCCGGGCGGTCGCCGCGGCCGAGCGGATCACATGGCCGGGCAGCGAGAACTGCGCGGCCAGCGCGCGGAGTCCGCCCTCGGTGACCCCCGGCGCACCGTCCAGCGCCTCGGCCCAGATCCCCAGCTGCTCCTCGGGGCCGAGCGGGGGCACGGTCAGCCTGGCACGGTCCGAGGCCCCGGCGGGCGGGGGCTCGTCGCCGGACACGACCAGCGGCACCGCGAGGCCGGCGAGGAAGGCCTCCGCGCCGTTCGGGGCCTGCGGACGCTCCCGGCCCGGCTCCCCGCTCTCCACCAGCAGCGCGGCCGGGATCAGGATCGCCTCGCGCTGCCACAGCCGGGCGAGTTGCTCGCGCTCGGCGGGCTCGGTGGGCAGGTCCTCGCGGTGCGCGGCGTAGAGGCCGAGTCCGGCGCGGTGGGCTGCCTCCGCCGCGATCTCCCAGCGGGTGCGGCGGTCGGCGCCGGTCAGCTCGGTGTGCGGCGGGCCGGACAGCCCGGCCGAGGTCCACCCCCGCGCCAGCGCGGCGGCGCACCGCTCGTGCGGGCCGGGCAGCCCGTCGGGCGGTCCCACCCGGGTGAGCAGGCCGTGCAGCCGCACGTCCAGGTACGGCACGCCGACCAGGAAGTGCAGCACCCGCTCGTCGATCCGCAGCCGGGAGGCGGTGAGCGCCGTCTCGTCGTCGAGTTCGATCAGCCGGAAGCGGCGCAGCGGGCCGACCGGGGTGAGCGCGCTCCAGTGCGGCTGGTCCAGGGCGGCGAGGGCGAGGGAGAAGGTCGGGTACGCGCGCCCCGGGTCGCCGCCCGCCGCGGCGCACCGGGCGGCGGCCGTGGGGTCGATCGCGGGGGCGGAGGTCAGCACGAGGACGTCGCGCTCGAACGGGGTGAGCCCGAAGGAAGCGGTGACGGCGTCCAGGGCGGTGGCGGGCTGCCGGCGCCCGCCCCGGCGGGTGCCGGGGGCCGACGGGACGGCGGGCTCGGAAGTACGGCCGGCCGCGTGCGCGTCGACCCGTTCGAGCACGGCGGCGACCGCGGCGGACAGCGACTCCCGGTGCGAGTCGTCCGCCGAGCCGTCGCGGCCCTGCCTCCGGCGCGTGCTCATCTCCGAACCTCCCGTCCTGTGGTCAGTGCGTCAGGTCCACGACCGGGCCGGTGAAGGCCCCGTCGCCGGACACCGTCAACTCGCTCGGCACGCCGTCCACCTGGATCCGGGCCAGGTACGCCGTCGGGCGGACGCCGACGACCGGCACCCGGACCTCGAACGGGTCGGTGCGCGGCAGCGGCGGCGCGGGTGCGCGGAACTGGTGGCTCGCCCCGGGCCGCCCGGCGGGCGGGTGCAACTCGTCCAGTAGCAGCAGGACTTGCTGGTCGTCCCGGAGCGGCAGGTCCAGCCGGACATCCAGCCGGGCCGAGACCCCGGCCGGTCCGTCGCTGCGGTCCGCAGTGCCGATCGGCGCGTCGATCCGCGGCTGCCGGGTGAAGGTCTGCACGTTGGACTCCACGGCGAGGTGCTCGGCGGCCGGTCGGCCGTCCAGTGCCAGCCCGTGCAGCACCTGCACCCGGAACACGCCGGGCGGCAGGTCCTCCGGTACGGCGACCACCAGACGGTCGTCCCGGACACCGCCCGGGTCGACCGTCACCCGGCGCTCGCCCAGCCGGGCCACCACCAGGTCCGCGCGCAGGCCGGAGCCGTCCACCACCAGCTCCCGGTCCTTGGTCACCGGCCCTTCCGCGGGGGCGCCCCGGGACCCGGCGGGCCGGGAGAGTACCCGCTCGACGACCGGTCCGCGGGACGGCACGGCCTGCACGGAACGGCGCAGCACCGGCTTGCCGGCCACCGGATCGGCCTTGCCCTCCACGAGGACGGCGGTGGCCTGGTAGGCCACGGACAGCGCGTACGGCGTCTGGAACAGCGTCATCCACAGCTTGGACATCTCGTCCACGTCCATCGGCGTGGGCGTGAAGCGCACCCGCTGCGGCGAGGCGGCCAGGTCCGTCCCCACCAGGTACGGCTGGGTGGCCGCCTCGTCGATCAACTGCCGGGACAGCAGCGGCTGTTCGGTCAGCGCCCGGACCACGCAGCCGAGCAGCCGCTGGCCGACCAGCTGGGTCTCCTCGCCGTAGCAGCTGATCAGGTAGTGCAGGTCCAGGGCGGCAGCCGGCCGGGTCAGCAGGGTGCCGTCGGTCGCGCGGGTGGGCGCGTCGCGGTTGCGCAGCGAGGCGTTGGGCGTGACCTGGTAGAGGAAGACGGTGATGGTCGGGTCGGTGGGCGGCTCGGTCGGCGGTTTGCGGGTGCTGACCTCGACCGCGAACGGGATGTCGGGCGAGAGCGCTCGGGTGATGAGCAGCCGCAGCGCCTCGCTCACGGTGGCGATCGCGAGGTGGTTGCTCACGGGTTCACCCCCTCGGTCATGTGCCCCACCCGCTCGGTCATGAGGTCTCCCGGTTGAGGTACTTGTCCAGGTCGAGGGCCGGGCCCGGGCGGGCGGCCGCCGGCTTGCGCGGTCCGGTCGGGGTGCGCTGGGCGGCCTTGACCTCGACCCGCCCGATCTGGACCCGTACCACCCGCTCGACCGGCCGTTGCCGGCGGCGGGTCCCGGTTCCGTGCACCTGGCCCGGGGCGGCTGCCGCGGCGGCCCGCCGTACGGACGCCGGCGCGGCGGCGGCCGTACGGACCGGTGCGGGCGGTGCCACGGTCGGCAGCTCGGGGGCGGCCGCCCGGTGCAGTGCGGTGACGGGCGTCGGTACGGCTGCCGGGCGGGCGTCCTCCCTCCGCAGCGCCGGCTCGACGGCCGGTGCGGCAACGGGGGTGACCGGTGGCGCGATCAGCAGCGGCGGGCGCGGCAGCGGAAGGACCGGTGCGACAGCCGGCCGGTCCTCACCGACCACCGTCCGCAGGGCCCTCTCGACGGGCGCCGCCGGCGGCCGGGGGAGTGGCACGGGAGCGGGTCGCCTGCCCGAGCGGCCCGGTCCGAACGACTCCTCGTCCACGACCGGCGGCGCCGGAGCGAGCGCGTCGGGCCGTTCGAACGGCCCCGGCAGGCGCGGGCGGACCCGTACCCCGGCCCGGTCCCCGCCCGGGTCGCCCTTCGCCACCAGGCGGTCGAAGTGGTCAGGCATCTGCACACAGCTCCAGGTAGTAGCGGCGCCGCAGTGGGCTGAGCGCCAGGATCTCCGCCTCGCTCCAGCCGTAGGCGGTGGCCAGGAGGTGGACGTCGAGCAGGGTCGACCGGGCCCAATCGTCCAGCTCCTCCCAGAGGTAGGAGGCGATGTCCAGCTCGGCGAGGGCCTGCTCGCCGCACTCGGGGCAGCTGAGGTTCAGCCGGACGTCCGCGCAGGGGTCGGCCGCGGCGGCGGCCTCGGCCACGCGCCGCTGGACCGGTTCGGGGAGCTGCCGGGCGGCGACCGGCTCCCCGCCGTGCTCGGCGGTCAGCACGCACCGCTCCAGCACCACGGCCCTGGCCCGGCCTGCGGGGGCCTGTTCGGCGGCGGCCAGGTCGCCGGGGGTGGGCAGCCGGAAGCCGACCTGCCAGCCGTCCAACTCCACCCGCAGCGGGCCGTCCGCCGGCCGCGCGGCACCGACCACCTGCCCGGCGTCGAAGGCGAACTCCATCTCCTCCGCGCAACTCGGGCAGCCGACCCGCACGTTGAGCCGTTCGCCGAACAGCTCCGCGCGCAGGCCGAACAGTTCGGCGTCCCGTCGGCCGAGCGGTACGGCCAGCAGTTCCTCCGGCCCGGCGCCCGGACGGGCGACGGTGTGCAGCAGCAGGGCCCGCCCGGTGCGGCCGGCCGCCAGCCCGGCCTCCCAGGCGGCCAACAGGGCTGCCTCCCCGGCGAGTTCCACCGGTCGGCCGCTCAGGCCGGCTGCTGGAACGAGGGCTCTTCCGGCTCGGGCGTCTCCTCGTCCCGCTCCCAGCCCTCCACCTCCAGTTTGAGGCTCTGGATCGCCACCGCGTTGGCGTTGGCATCCAGTTCACCGAGCGCCTGGTACTCACTCGGCCAGGCACGGTACAGCTTGTGGGCGACCGCCACCTGACCGGCCTCGTTGAGCACCTGGATCACCAGGTCCTTGCGGAAGTCCCGCAGCGAGACCTCCGCCCCGCGGCCCGCGCCGACCATCCAGACCTTGTTGGCCCAGCGGTCGAACTCCGGGTCGTGGGTGACCCCGCGCTCCAGGGTGACCGCCTCGAAGTCGGTGCGCCCCGGCGACTTGCGCGGCGCGCTCGGATCGCCCCCGCTGCGGTGCTTCACCACCTCGGTGGTGCGCTTGAGCGGGCTGATCTTGCTGATTCCGGCGACGACCCGACCGTCCCAGACGACCAGGAACTTGAAGTTCTTGTACGGATCGAACCGGTATGGATTGACGGTGAACTCGACCATGGAGATCCTAAACCTCGAACTGTCCGGCGAGCTGCTCGATCTTGACGATCACGAATTCCGCGGGCTTGAGTGGCGCGAATCCGACCACGACGTTCACCACACCGCGATCGATGTCGTCCTGCGTGGTGGTGTCCTTGTCGCACTTGACGAAATAGGCCGAGCGCGCCGACGTGCCCTGGAACGCGCCCTGCTGGAACAGCGAGTGCAGGAACGCGCCCACGTTCAGCCGGATCTGCGCCCACAGCCGCTCGTCGTTGGGCTCGAACACGACCCACTTGGTACCGCGGTAGAGGCTCTCCTCCAGCATCAGCGCCAGGCGCCGCACCGGGACGTACTTCCACTGCGAGCTGAGCGCGTCGGCGCCCGCCATGGTCCGCGCGCCCCACGCCACCGGGCCCACCACCGGGAACGTCCGCAGGCAGTTCACCGCGAGCGGGTTCAGCAGGCCGTTCTCCCGGTCCGTCAGCGGGACGGTCAGCGCGCGTACCCCGGGCAGCCCGGCCTCGGTGCCCGCGGGTGCCTTCCACACGCCCCGCTGGCCGTCGGTGCGCGCCATCACGCCGGCGATGGTGCCCGACGGCGGGAAGCTGCGCAGCCGGCCGGTGAGCGGGTCGACCAGCTCCAGGTGCGGGAAGTACAGCGCGGCGTGGTCGTTGCGCACCGAGTCGAAGGCGGACAGGCCCGCCCGGGCGGCGTCCAGCGTCGTCCACGCCTGCGGCGAGTCGACGATCAGGAACATCCGCTGCTCCACGCAGAGTGCCTGGGCGGCCGAGACGACCGTGACGGCGTCGTCCACGCTGGCGTAGCCGGCCAGTTCCGGCAGCACCAGCAGGTTGACGTCCGGCACGTCGCGCAGGGCCTGGATGCCGGTCTTGCCGGCCTCGCTGCCGATCAGGTCCGTCATGCCGGGGGCTCCGCCGTCCTGGCCGCCGGCGAGGGCGAGGACCGGCGGGTTGACCGAGCCCTCCAGTCCGAGGTTGTTGGCGGCCTCACCGAGGAAGCGCACCACGTCGGCCGGGTCGGTGGAGCCGGCGACGACCTGGAGCTGCCGCCCGAACACGCTCACCCGGGTGCCCGCGAAGGCCCGCTTGCCCGGGGCGTCGGGCAGGGCCCGCAGCTTGCGCTCCAGCAGCAGGGCGAGCTCGGGGACGGTGGTCGGCGCGGTGCCGTCCGCGGCGGGGTCGTGGATCGTGACGGTCCGCGAGACGTCGGCGATCTTCACCTGGATCTCGTGGGTGAGGTCCGGCAGGGTGGCCGCGAAGGGCTTGGAGACGGTGCCCACCGGGTCCGGACGGCTCTCCGCGAGCACCTTGACCCGGACGACAGTCGAGCCGCTGTTCACCACCGTCTCGGCGAACCGGGGGCCGGCAGCCTGGGTCGACAGGTCCGCGAAGGACTCCCGGACGGCGCCGGAGGTGTCGAAGACCTGGAGGTTGAAGGTCTCGGCCGGGGTCGGCGTCCGGTAGTCCACGGCGACCCGCAACGCCCCGCCCCAGAGCCCCGGCTCGACGGCCGTGACCTCCAGGGCCGGGGTGGCGGTGGAGGCCTGCGTCGAGCTGAGCGTGACGCCCGCGGCGGCGCCGGTGCCGGCCGCCGCGACCCGGACCACGATCCCGACCGAGCCCCCGTTGAGGAAGAACTGCTGGACGGCGTAGCTGACCGGGCTCTGACTCGCGAGTCCGCCGAAACGGCGTTCGAAGTCCGCGAAACTGGTGATGGTGACCGGCTGGTCGAGCGGGCCGCGCCGGGTGGCCCCGACGAAGGCGGTCACCGAGGTGCTCACCGCGGTGATGGTACGGACGCCGCTGGGAAGCTCTTCGATGTAGACGCCCGGATAGGTCGGTGTCGTCGGCAAATTCCCCCTCCGTTCACTTCGTGCATCAAGAGGCCGTGAAATGGAATCCGGATGCATTGGTGGCAGGCTCAGTCTCGGATTCAGGTGACAATTCGTCAAGACCTGAACAGAAAAGGCTAATTGTCATACCGGGCCTTTTCGGGGGTTGCGGAATTCGGCATTCCGCAACCCTTGTGCCGGTGCCCGTCAGCCGCCTTCGGGCAGGTTCCGGTAGTCGGGTCGGGCCGGCGTGGGGTCCGGCGGCGTCGCTGCGGGTGCGGGTGCGGGTGCGGGTGCGGGCGTAGGCGTGGGTGCGGGCTCGGGTGCCGGAGCCGGAGCCGGAGCCGGCGCGGGCGTAGGCGTGGGTGCAGGTGCGGACGGCGCAGGCGTGGGTGCGGCAGGTGTGGGTGCAGGTGCGGACGGCGCAGGCGTGGGCGCGGCAGGCGTGGGCGCGGGCACCGGCGGCTGGTAGGACGGCGGCCGGGCGGCCCCCAGGAACCAGCCCCAGCTGGCGCCGAACCGGTGCTCCAGGAACCGGAACGCGGCGTAGTAGACCGTGCCGAAGCCGGTGACCAGGGCGGAGGTGACGGAGGCGTTGTCGAGGTGGATGCCGAGCCGCGCGGCCTGCACCAGGAGGAACGCGACGATGTAGGGCACGCACGTGCGCCACAGGGACAGGGCGAGTTGGTACATCTGTCCTCCTCGGTCGACGTCAGCCGGCGACGGTGAATCCGTGCGCCTGGCCGAGCCGGGTCAGCGAGTCGATGCCGGGTATGCCGTCCGCCTGCTGCCCGCTGTACCCGTACCGGCGCTGCAGCGCGGAGTAGGCGTCGATGGTCCGGGTGCCGAACGAGCCGTCGGCCCACTGCCGGTCGAGCAGCCCCTCGGCGGCGAGGGCCCGCTCCACCGTGTACACGTCGTCGGCGTGCGTGGTGGCGCCCTGGGGCGCGTCCGGGTCCTGGCGGGCCGCCGCGACCACCCGCGACTTCGACACCTCGGCCAGCGGGATCGGCCCGCCGAGCAGCCGGCGCAGCGAGGACTCTCCGGGCACGCCGTCCGCGTCCCCGCCGGAGTAGCCCAGACTGCGCTGGTAGTCGGCGTAGTTGAGGGTGTCGGCGTCGGTCCAGTCCGGTCCCGGGCCCTGGCCGTAGTGCGAGCCGAAGCCCGCCGCCACCAGTGCCTCGCCGACGATGGTGACCTGCGGCCCGTGCGCGCCGTAGCCGTACGACAGGCCGCCGACGTCCTTCCGGTATCTGGCCGGGGTCGGGTCCGGGGTCGGGTCCGGCTGGGGCGCGGGCTGTTGGGGCGGGGTGACCACCGTGCCGGAGGGGCGCGGCGCACCCGACGTCACCCAGGCGTACAGCGACGGGCCGGGGCAGTCGGTCGAGTAGCCGTCCTGGTGCCCCTTGATCTCCGGGCCCGCCGGGCCCTGCTGCTCGCAGTACTCGATCGCGTCCCGCAGCCCGTTGAGCTGTTCCGGGGTGGGCACGGTCGAGCCGGAGGAGCCGACCAACCCGCACACCGCGTAGTGCGCCTCGTTGAGCGGGACGTCGCCGTTGGCGCTGTTGCGCCGGTTCAGCCCGCGGCCCTCGAACACGGAGCCGTGCTCGCAGACCACGAAGCTGTAGCCGATGTCCGACCAGCCGTCGTCGTCCATGTGCGAGGCCTGGAGGCGTCGTACGTAGGCCGGGCAGGTGTCGTGGGTGTCGAAGGTGTACGCCGTGCCGAGGTAGTGCACCTTCACTCCGGCGCGCGGACCGGCGTACGGGATCGAACCGTTGGGCTCGCGCCAGGGCCGCGCGCCCCACTGGTCCCGGTCCACCAGCTGCAGTCCCGGCCAGTCGGGCGACTGCGGCCCCGGGGTCGGGGCCGGCGCGGGCGGCTCGGGGTCCGGGGCCCGGACGGCGCCGGCCCACGCCCGCAACTCGTCCAGCGAGCCGTTGAACACGTCCGCGTCGAGCGGGTCGTCGCTGTACTGGTGGAAGCGCCAGGACGTCTGGATGCGCGGCGAACCCGCGGACACGTAGTCCGCTATCCACAGGAAGTCACCGGCGTTGTCGTCCGTCCGGAACCAGTAGTCCCGGTTGGTGTAGAGCCCGACCAGGCGGTCCGGGTAACGCTGCTTGACCGCCGCCAGCCACCGGTTCTTCGCCTCGGTCGCGTCGCCGTCGCCGACCGACTGTCCGTACGGCTCGAAGTCCAGCACCAGCAGCTCGCCCGCGGGGACCTGCCCCACGACCCGGCAGAAGTGCTCCACCTCGCCCTCGACCGGGTTCTCCGCGTGCAGGAAGTGGTAGTGCCCGACCACCAGCCCGCGCCCCCGGGCGTCCGCGAGCTTGTCGGCGTACCCCGACTGGCCGGTGTGGCCGCCTTCGGTGGCCTTGATGAAGACGAACTCCGCGTCCCCCGGAATGCCCGACTGGAAGTCGGAGACGTCATAACCCTTCGCGTATGCCATCAGGATGCTCCCCCTTTGCGCCGATGGCAGCCACGGCCGACCGGCCCCATCCCCCGGGGCACGCGACGTCGACCAGGGCGTCATGCCCACTTCACAGCACGACTGACTGAACGTCAACTCCTGTGATTTGAAGGTGTTCTGTGGGTTCTGCGAGCCTTCTGCGGCGGCCCGTTCTGCAGGCCCGTGCCACTGGCACATCCACCGGACGACACGCCGTGGCGAGGGTGTTCGGGGGTCCTGTCCGGTGGTCGGCGGGCGATGGTCGGGCCCGCGGAGGCGGCGCCCCGGCTGAGCGCCGCCGAGCGGATGTGCTCCGGCGCCCGGGCACAGTCGGCGCGGCCGCGGTCGCGGCGGGCGGGGTCGCGGCGGGCGGGGTGGAGGTGAACCGGGCGAGCGAGCTCCGGTTGCCGTGTCGGGGCAGCGGTGGTGCTCTCTCGGCTCCGGGCCCGGAGCGGTCCGCCGGAACGGACGGTCGACCCGCCCCATGGTGCGCGCGCGGGCCTCCCGCTGCTCCGCGACCCGCCCGCTCCCCGTGTCCACGTCGTGTCGCGGCCTGCGCTATCGAGCTGCTATGCGACTTGGGCAAGATCGACGTCGCAGGTCCGGTGGCGGTACACGCCGGGCATGACGAAGGCGTCCCGGTCGGCGCGCGACCCGTGCGAGCGGGCCCCCGCCACGGTCCGGCGACTGATGGTCCTGCTCGCCGTGAAGGAGTCCGAAGACACGATGGCGCACCCCGACGGTACGGAAGCACCACTGCTGTGGACACTGGCAGGCAGCGGCAAGGAGTCGCTGGCGGCCGGCGCGCGCGGCCTGCACGCGTACCTGGCCGGTCGTGACGACTGGAGTCCCCAGGACATCGCGTTCACCCTCGCGCGCACCGCTTCCGAGGGGAGCCGGCGGGCGGCACTGGTGGCGGACGGCCGCGACGGATTCCTGCGGCGGCTGGACGCGCTCGCCGACGGCAGGAGCATGCCCGGCCTGGTGGAGGGCGCCGCAGGGGCAGGCCGCCGGGTCGCCTTCGTGTTTCCCGGACAGGGCGCGCAATGGCCCCGGATGGCGGTGGACCTGCTGGACACCTCCACGGTGTTCCGCGCCCGGATGGACGCGTGCGCGCAGGCCCTGGAACCGTTCGTCGACTGGTCGCCGATCGACGTGCTCCGCGACCCGGACGCGCCGGGCACACCCGCCGCGGACCGGGCCGACGTGGTGCAGCCCCTGCTGTTCGCCGTGACGGTGTCGCTCGCCGCGCTGTGGCGCTCCCACGGTGTGGAACCGGCCGCCGTGCTCGGGCACAGCGTCGGCGAGGTCACCGCCGCCGCGGTCTGCGGCGCGCTGTCCCTGGACGACTGCGCGCGGGTGGTGGCCCTGTGGAGCCAGGCCCAGGCGACCCTGGCCGGGAAGGGGGACATGGTCTCCGTCATGGCCCCGGCGGGTGAGGTCGAGCCGCGGCTGCGCCGCTGGGACGGCCGCCTCGTCGTCGCCGCGCACAACGGGCCGCGGTCCGTGATCGTCTCCGGTGACCGCGACGCCGCGGCCGAACTCCTCGCCGACCTGGCCTCGGACGCGGTGCATGCACGGCGGATCGCGGTGGGCCTGGCGGCCCATTCCCCCCACATCGACGCGATCGTCCCCCGGATGCGCGCCGACCTCGCACCGATCCGGCCCCGCACACCGCATCTGCCCTACTACTCCGGACTGACCGGGGGACGACTGGACGTCCCGGTGCTGGACGCCGACTACTGGTGCCGCAACCTGCGCAACACGGTCAGGTTCCACCAGGCGACCGGGGCCCTGCTGCGGGACGGGCACGGCGTCCTGCTGGAGGTCAGCCCGCACACCGTGCTGACCTCCGCCCTCACGGACTGCGCGGAGGAACACGGTGCGCAGGCCGCCGTCCTCGGGACGCTGCGCCGGGACCAGGGCGGTCCGGGCCGGTTCCTGACCTCGCTCGGTGACCTGTACGTGTGCGGTGTCACCCCGGACCGGGAAGCGCTGTTCGCCGGGCAGCACGCCCGGGCGCGGGAACTGCCGGCGGCTGCCCTGGCGGCGCTCGCGGAGCCCGGCCCGGCGGACGCGAACGGGTCCGGCGGCGCGGGCGGTGACCGGGATGCCGGCACCGCGTTCCGCGTGGAGCTAACCGCATCGGACGTACCGGAGCGGCGTGCCGCGCTGGCACGGCTGGTGGGCGAGGAGATCGCCGCGCTGACCGGGCGGTCCGATCCGGTCCCCGCCGACCTGCCCTTCCTCGACCTGGGATTCGACTCCGTCACCGCCGTGGAGCTGCGCAACCGGCTGAGCGCGGCGACGGCGCTGCGCATCCCGGCGACGGTTGTCTTCGACTGCCCGACCCCGGCGGCCCTGACCGCGTACCTCTGCGCCGAGATCAGCGGCGGCCGGCCCGACGGGAACACGGACGCGGACGAGCCGGTGCGGCGGGCCGAGGACGACGACCCGGTGGTGATCGTCGGCATGGGATGCCGCTACCCCGGCGGTGTCGGCAGTCCCGACGAACTCTGGGAGCTGGTGTCGGCAGGTGCCGACGCCGTCTCCGCGCTGCCCGACGACCGCGGTTGGGACACCGCCGGACGGTACGACCCCGTACCGGGGACGCCGGGCCGGTACTACCAGCGAGAGGCGGGTTCGCTCGCCGGTGCGGCCGGGTTCGACGCGGAGTTCTTCGGCATCTCGCCGCGCGAGGCGGCGGCGATGGACCCGCAGCAGCGGCTGCTGCTGGAGACGACCTGGGAAGCGCTGGAGCGGGCCGGGATCGACCCGGCCACCCTGCGGCGGACCCCGACGGGCGTCTACGTCGGGGCGATGACCATGGACTACGGGCCCCCTCTCGAACAGGGCGCCGACGAGGGCGGCCACCTGCTGACCGGCAACACCGGAAGCGTCGCGTCGGGCCGACTGGCCTACACCCTCGGTCTGGAGGGAGCGGCGGTCACCGTGGACACCGCGTGCTCGTCCTCGCTGGTGGCCCTGCACCTCGCGGTACGGGCGCTGCGGGCGGGCGAGTGCTCGCTGGCGCTGGCCGGCGGCGCGACCGTGATGCCCACGGTCGGCATGCTCGTGGAGTTCAGCCGTCAGGGCGGTCTGGCTCCGGACGGCCGCTGCAAGGCCTTCGCGGCAGCCGCCGACGGTTTCGGCCTGGCCGAGGGCGTGGGGATGCTGCTGGTGGAGCGGTTGTCGGACGCGCGGCGCAACGGGCATCCGGTGCTGGCGGTGATCCGTGGCTCGGCGGTGAACCAGGACGGTGCGAGCAATGGTCTGACGGCGCCGAACGGTCCGTCGCAGCAGCGGGTGATCCGTGCGGCGTTGGCGGACGCGGGGCTGGTGGCCTCGGACGTGGACGTGGTGGAGGCGCACGGCACGGGGACGCGGTTGGGTGACCCGATCGAGGCGCAGGCGCTGCTGGCGACGTACGGGCAGGACCGGCCCTCGGACCGGCCGGTGTGGATCGGCTCGCTGAAGTCCAACATCGGCCATTCCCAGGCCGCGGCGGGCGTGGGCGGCGTCATCAAGTCGGTGCTGGCGATGCGGCACGGGGTGATGCCGAAGACGCTGCACGTGGATGGTCCGACGCCCGAGGTGGACTGGTCCGCGGGGGCCGGCCGGTTGCTGACGGAGGCCCGTGCGTGGGACGACACGGGAGGCCCGCGCCGGGCGGGGGTTTCCTCCTTCGGCATCAGCGGGACCAACGCTCACGTGATCCTGGAGTCTGCGCCGGCTGAGGATCCGGCCGGGGCGGTGGAGGGTGCCCGGCCTCCCGGGACGGTGGTGTGGCCGGTGTCGGCGCGCAGTGCGGAGGCTCTGCGGGCGCAGGCGGGGGCGTTGGTGGCACGGGTGGTGGCGGAGCCCGGGCTTGATAGGGCGGACGTGGGCTATTCGCTGGCGGTGGGGCGTGCGTCCTTCGAGCACCGTGCGGTGGTGTTGGGCGGGGACCGGAGCGAGTTGCTCGGTGGGTTGAAGGCGCTGGCGGAGGGGCGTTTGGCACCGGGGTCGGTGGCCGGCGGCGGGTTGGTTTCCGGTCGTTCGGTGTTGGTGTTCCCGGGTCAGGGTTCGCAGTGGGTGGGGATGGCTGCGGGGCTGTTGGGTGAGTCGGAGGTGTTCGCGGGGCGGATGGCGGAGTGCGGGCGGGCGCTGGCGCCTTACGTCGACTGGTCGTTGACGGAGGCGTTGGGCTCGGAGGCGCTGCTGGCGCGGGTCGAGGTGGTGCAGCCGGTGCTGTGGGCGGTGATGGTGTCGCTGGCGGAGGTGTGGCGTTCGTTCGGTGTGGTTCCGGACGCGGTGGTGGGCCACTCCCAGGGTGAGGTCGCGGCCGCGTGCGTGGCGGGCGGTTTGAGTCTGGAGGACGGGGCCCGGGTGGTGGCGTTGCGTTCTCGTGCGGTGGGGGTGTTGGCGGGGCGGGGTGGCATGGCGTCGGTGCCTCTGCCGGTGGGTGTGGTGCGGGAGCGGATCGCCCCGTGGGCGGGGCG
>NZ_JBHWBZ010000011.1:0-36803 GCF_042735475.1 Kitasatospora sp. NPDC059577
TCACCCCCACGGAGTTAGCCGGCGGGGGGGGGCCCGCCGGCCGCCGGGGCGGGCCCCGCGCCCGGGGGTGCCGCCGGGGGGGCCGGCCCCTCGACCGAGGGTGCGGGTGGCTCACCTGGCCGCGAGGCCGCCGAGGACGAGCTTCCACACGGCCTCGAAGCGGACGTCCGCGCCCGGCGACGACCAGGTGGCCGCGTAGGCCGGGTCGTGGAACGGGGCGGTGGCGTCGAACACGGCGCGGGCCGTGTTCTGGACGTGGGCGAGCTTGAACTCCTTGGCGTCCACGCCGTCCTGGAAGATCTGCCCGATCTGCCGGACCAGGGTGTCGATGTGCGCGTCGACGGTGCCGCTGTTCTCGTCGACCAGCACCATGTAGGTGGCGAACAGCTCCGGGTCGTCGAGCGCCTTCTTCCGCTTGGCCGCGAACAGCGTCGTCAGCCAGCGGTGCAGCCGATCGCCGGCGGGGCCGCCCTCGGTGGAGATGGCCGCCAGCTGGTGGTGCGCCTGGTCGAGCCAGCGCTGGGTGACCGCCTCGCGCAGCGCGGCCTTGCTCCCGAAATGGCGGTAGACGCTGCTGTGGCTGACGCCGAGGATCCGGGCGACGTCCACGACGGTGGCCTTGGCCGGGCCGAACCGCCGGAGGACGTCCTCCGCCGCGCTCAGGATCTGCTCGGCGGTGAGTGTGGTGTCCGTGGTCACGGGGAGGTCCGTCCTTAGGGTCGTGCGGTCGGTCGGTTGGTGCTGCGGTGCTGTGGGGCTGAGGCGCTGTGGAGCTGAGGCGCCGTGGAGCTGAGGTGCCGGTGGAGCTGCGTGCGTGCGGAGAGCCCGGGGAAGTCAGCGCTCGCTGTCCAGACGGGCCATCTGCGCGGCAGCGTACCGGTCACCTGCGGCGGAGCCGGCCGGGACGGCGGCCTCGATGGCGGCGAGGTCGGCCCCGGTCAGGGTGACGTCGAGGGCGCCGAGGGCCTCGGTGAGGCGCTCCCGGCGGCGGGCGCCGACCAGCGGGACGACGTCCTGCCCGCGCGAGACCACCCAGGCGATGGCGACCTGGGCGACGCTCGCGCCCTTCTCGGCGGCGATCGCGCGCAGCTGCTCGACCAGTGCCAGGTTGTGCGTCAGGTTCTCGCCCTGGAAGCGCGGGCTATGGCTGCGGAAGTCGGTCCCGGCGAGGGCGCGCTCCGGGCTCCAGTGGCCGCTGAGCAGGCCGCGGGAGAGCACCCCGTACGCGGTGATGCCGATGCCGAGCTCGCGGGCGGCGGGGAGGACGGAGGCCTCGATCGAGCGGGTGAGCAGCGAGTACTCGATCTGCAGGTCGCTGATCGGGTGGACGGCGGCGGCGCGGCGCAAGGTCTCGGCACCGACCTCGGAGAGGCCGATGTGGCGTACGTAGCCGGCCTTCACCAGGTCGGCGATGGCACCGACGGTCTCCTCGATCGGGACCTCCGTGTCGAGGCGGGCCGGGCGGTAGACGTCGACGTAGTCGGTGCGCAGACGGCGCAGGGTGTAGGTGAGGGCGGTCTTGGTGGCGGCGGGGCTCGTGTCGTAGCCGAGCCACTGGCCGTCCGGGCTGCGCTGGGCGCCGAACTTCACGCTGATCTGCACGCTCTCGCGGTCGCGGCCGCGCAGCGCCTCGTGGATCAGCAGTTCGTTGTGGCCCATGCCGTAGAAGTCACCGGTGTCGAGCAGGGTGATCCCGGCGTCGAGGGCGGCATGGATGGTGGCGATGCTCTCGGCCTCGTCGGCCGGGCCGTACATGTCGGACATGCCCATGCAGCCGAGGCCGAGGGCCGAGGTGACGGGCCCGGTGGTGCCGAGCGGGCGCTGCGCGGGGCGGGTGTTCGAGGACATGGGTGACTCCGAGGTCCAAGGGGCGGGTGCGACGCCGGGCGGCGCGGGAGTGCGGCGGTGCCGTGGTGTGGCGGCTCGGCACTGACGGCGGGGCGCGGCGTCGCGGGCAGGGTGGCCCGGGTGTCACTATGCCACGACAGCGAACAGATTTCAAAATCTGTTCGCTGTCGTCTGTCATCTGTCAGCTGAAAGTTGAAATCTGTCGGCTGTCATCTGTTGGTCGTCATCCGTCAGGTGTCGCGGCACGCTCCCGACCGGTCGCAGTACGGCTGCCCGCCGCTGAGCCCGCAGCCGCAGAGCATCGCCCGCGGGGTGTCCCGCACCTCGCCGTCCGTGCCCGTCACCCGCAGGTCCCCGCGTACCAGCAGCCGTCCGTCCGCCGTCCGCAGCACCGTGGTCGGCCGGTCCGGCTCCTCAACGCCGCCGTCGGCCCGCCGGTAGCGCAGCGCGCCGGTGGGGCAGCGCCGCACCACCTCGGCGACGGCCTCGGGCGCCGCCGCGTTCGGTGTGATCCACGGCCGCCGCCCGGTGTCGAACACCTCCGGCAGGCCGCGCACGCACTCGGCGGCGTGCCGGCAGACCCGGGCGTCGAAGCTGACGGCGATGCCCGCACCCTCGTAGGTGCGGGCGCCGCCCCGGTCGCCCCGCCGGGCGCTCTCGTGGGCGCTCTCCCGGGCGCTCTCCCCGCCGTCGGCCGGTTCGCCTGCCGGTTCGCCGGTTGGTTCGTCGGCCATCAGTCGGCGACCCGGCTGCGGTTCTCGCACGCGAGGTCGGTGTACTCGGGGTGCCTGAGCATCCAGCCCCTGATGAACGTGCAGGTGGCCAGGACGGGCAGGTCGCGGGCGCGGGCGTCGTCCAGTGCCGCGCGGGCGAGCGCGCTGCCGATGCCCCGGCCCTCGAAGGCGGACTCGACCACGGTATGCGGGTAGACCACCAGGTGGTCGCTGCGCAGGTACTCGGCGAAGCCCGCGAGCTCGTCGTCCACCCACGCTTCGAAGCGGTGCCGGTCTTCCACGTCGCGGACCGAGAGGGTCATCGCGGCTCCTCACTGCCGGAGAGTCGGAGCCGGGCCCGGCCCCGGTCCATCATCGAGCGGTGGGGGCCGCCCCGCCCGTCGGCTCGCTCGCGGCGCCGTCGGTTGCGGCGCTGTTGGTTGCGGCGCTGGTGGTTGAGGTGCCTTCGGTCGCTGCG
Organism: Kitasatospora sp. NPDC059577; assembly: GCF_042735475.1. Lineage (NCBI taxonomy): Bacteria > Bacillati > Actinomycetota > Actinomycetes > Kitasatosporales > Streptomycetaceae > Kitasatospora > Kitasatospora sp. NPDC059577. The sequence goes on from NZ_JBHWBZ010000011.1 coordinate 3,040, forward strand.
CCTTTGGTTGAGGTGCCGTCGGTCGTTGCGCCGTCGGTCGCCGCGGCCCGGGCCGTCGCGCCGCGGGCGGTGACCGTCCCCCCGGGCGTCCTCCAGTCCTCGTGCCCGCACGGGGAGCGGAGGAGGTGGGCGCGGGCGGGCGGGAGGTTGCGCCACACCGCGCGCCCGCCGAGCCCGTACGCCGCCTCGAACTGCCGCAGCAGTCGGACCACCGCCCGGTGGCGGGCGCCCCGGCGGGGCCCCGAGGTGAGGGTGCGCGCCGTCGTGGTGCCGAGGTACCCGAAGTACGTCAGCTCGCCGCCGGGCGTCAGCAGCCGCAGGTAGAGGTCGAGGATCTCGCGCACCCGCGCGGGGTGAAAGTTGGTGAACGGCAGTCCGGACACGATCGCGTCATACCGTTCCCCGTGTTCCTCCGGTCCGGCTCCCGCTGCCGCCACCGCCGTCCGGCAGTGCGGCAGTTCCTCGACCCGGCAGCCGGAGATGCGCAGCCCGGTCCCCGGGTGGCGGGCGGCCAGCACCGGGTCCTCCCGCAGCCGGTCGGCGAACCGCGGGTTCGCCTCGACGACGTGCAACCGGTCGCCCGGGCGCAGCACCCGGACCAGGCGGCGGGTCACGACGCCGGTGCCGGCGCCGACCTCCAGCACCGAGATCGGACGGTTCGGACGGCTGAGGACCGGTACGACCAGGGCGTTCACCAGGTCCGGGCCGCTCGGGGCCAGCGCGCCGGTGTCGTGGAAGGTGCGCAGGGCCTCGGCGAGGAACAGCAGATGGTCCCCCGCGGAGGATGAACTCCGCTTCGGGGACGTGGAGTCGGGGCGGCGCCCGAGCTGGTCGTTCGTCATGTCATCGACGCTAGGCAGGGCCGGACCGCCGCGGATCGGCCGGTCAGTGACGGGCGCCCCCGACGAAAGTCGAGGGTGCGGGTGGCCGGAGGACAGGGGCGGCTCGATGCCGGGCGCACCTGGCATCGAGCCCGAGTTCCGGGTCCGAACCCCGAGTTCCGGGTCCGAACCCCGAGTTCCGAGTCCGAGTCGCGAGTCCGAACCCCGAGTCCCCAGCCCCGAGTCGCGAGTCCGAACCCCGAGTCCCGAGCCCCGGGCCCGAGTTCCTCGCCCCGGGTCGGGGACGGGCTGAAGCCCGATGCGGTGAAGAGGAGGAGAGAGGGCAGAAGGAGCACGAGGAGCGGAGGGCGGGGAAGCGGTGGAAGCGGGGGACCGGCGGCAGCAGGGCGGAGGAAGCCGCCGCCGGGAGGACCACAGCGGACGGAAGGCCTTCGGGCCGACGGGAGGAGGGGCCCGATGCGCAGGAGCCTGCTCGGCTGGTACGGCCCGGACCACCGGTGGTGGACCGACACGGTGCTGCTGCTCGGCCTGCTGGCCCTCGCCGCGGAGGAGGCCGTGGTGCAGTGGCTCCAGGCGGACGGTCCGCTGCGCGCACCGCGTACCGTCGTGGCCGCGCTGGCCTCGCTCTCGTTGTTCCTCGCCCGCCGCTACCCGGTCGCCTCCGCCGTCCTGCCGGTGCTCACCGCCGGGGTGTTCGACCGGGCCTTCCCCGGGCTGTTCAGCGTCTTCCACCTCGCCTACCTCGGCCGGACCGGCCCGGCGGTGGTCGGGGGCGCGGTCATCGCGGTGGCCAGCGGGTCCGGCGCGGATTCGCCGGTCGGCTGGGCCGGTGCCACCGGGGCCCAACTCCTCGTCCAGGCCGCCGCCTTGTCGGTCGGCCTGTGGCTGCACGGCAGGCGGGTGCTGATCCACACCCTGCACGAGCAGGTCGACGCGCTGCGCCGTGAACGCGAGCTGCGCGCCGAACAGGCCCGGGCCGCCGAACGCGCCCGGATCGCCCGGGAGATGCACGACGTGCTGGCCCACCGTCTCAGCCTGCTGGTGCTGCACGCCGGAGTGCTGCGGGACCAGGCCCGGGCCGGCACCGTCGCCGACGACCTGGACCGGCTCGGCCACCGGATCGAACTGCTGCGCACCGCCGCCGCCCGCTCGCTCGACGACCTGCGCGACGTCCTGGGAGTACTGCGCGCCGACCTGCCGGACAGGGCCGACGGCGGGGGCGAGCCGCTTGCGCCGGGCGGAGCCGGGTCCGTCCCGGCACCCGCCCTGCGTGACCTCGCCGAGCTCGTCGGGGAGGCGACCCAGGCGGGGCAGCGGGTCGAACTGGCCCTCTCCGGGGACCCGGAGGCCGTCCCGACCACCCACCGGCTGGCCGTGCACCGCCTGGTCCAGGAGGCCTTGACCAACGCCCGCAAGCACGCGACGGCCGCGCCGGTCACCGTCCGGGTCGGCTACGGGGAGCCGGCGACCACGGTCGAGGTCCGCAACGGTCCGGCCGGGGCGCCGTCCGACGGTCGGGGCACGGGCGGCGGGTACGGACTGGTGGGGCTGAGCGAACGGGTCGGCGCGCTCGGCGGTGACCTCGACGCGGGACCGGACGGCACCGGCGGCTTCCGGCTCTCCGCCCGGTTGCCCGGGCCGGGCCGCCCGCCGGGGACGGCGCCGGGCCGTCCGCGGCCGCCGATACGAGCCGAGGAGCCCGAGGAGCCCGAGGAGCCCGAGCTGTCCGAGCTGTTCGAGGTATCCGAGGCGTCCGAGCTGTCCGAGCCACCTGCAGTCCCCGGGCCGCCCGGGGCGCCGAAGCGGCACCCGACGTACCCGACGTACCCGACGCACCCGACGCACGCGACGCAACCGAGGCACCCGGAGCGGCGACCGAAGCCGCCGACGCAGCAGCCGGAGGAGACCGCATGATCCGCACGATGGTGGTGGACGACGACGCGCTGGTCCGGCTCGGACTGGTCGACCTGCTGGCCCAGGACCCGGCGCTGACCGTGGTGGCCGAGGCCGCCGACGGGTTCCAGGCCGTCGAGATCGCCGGCAGCCGCCGGGTCGACGTCGCGCTGATGGACATCCGGATGCCCCGGCTCGACGGCATCGCCGCCACCCGTCGACTGCGTGAACTGCCCGACGCCCCGCGGGTCATCGCGCTCACCACCTTCGACCTGGACGAGTACGTGTACCAAGCGCTCGCCGCCGGGGCCGACGGCTTCCTGCTCAAGGACACCCCGCCCGCCGACATCGCCCGGGCCGTGCACGTCGTCGCGGGCGGCCAGGGGATGCTGCACCCGGCGGCCGCGCGACGCCTGATCGACCGGTACCACAGGGTCGGCGCGCCCCGGTCGGTCGCCGCCCGCGGCCGGGTCGCCGGACTCACCCCGCGCGAGACCGACGTGTTGCGCGAACTCGCCGACGGGCTCTCCAACGCGGAGATCGCGGGCGTCCTGGGGATGCGGGAGAGCACCGTCAAGGCGCACGTCAGCCGGATCCTGACCGGGCTCGGCGTCGGCAACCGCGTCCAGGCCGCGTTGCTGGCACGCGATGCCGGGCTGGTCGGGGACGGCCCCTGAGGGCGGCGGCCGGTCCGGCTCCGCGGTGGCGGTACCCGCGACGACGGCACGTGCGGTCGCGGAACGCCCGGTGGCGGTGGAGCCTTGGGCGGCTGCGGGGCCCCCGGGAGGCGGCGCTGCGTCCGGTGACGGCGCACGGCGGGCTCGTCGGGGCATCCCATCGGCCGGTGTTCACGCGGGTGTTCCCCGGACGTTCCCCCGGAGTCAGGCCCGGTGTCCGGTCGGGCTTCCCTGAGCCGTCGCGTGCTCCCGGTTCGTACCGCGGGCTGAGCCGCTGTCACCCATCCGGCGTGGAAATGCCGTGCCTTGGCGGTTTGCGCTGCCGAAGTCGGGCGGCGGGTCCATGGTGGAGATGGGCGCGATCCGGCGACCGCGCCCGCGCGCCGATCCAGGCCCGCGCGCCGTGCGCCCGTCGCCGTTCCCCGACGGGTGCCCGAGGTCGGGCCCGGTACCGGCACGCTGGGAGCAGGGCCACCTCGCAGGAAACCGAACGGTTCTTCTAGGCTCACATCTCGGCTTCCCTGCGGCGGTCAGGCCACTGCGCCCGCCGCCGGGAGGCCGCCGTCCACGGGGCTCCGGGCGGACCGGGGCCACCGGATCGAGCGAGGAGGACACACATGCCAAGCACGCCGCCCAGCCGTTCCACCGCACTTGGGCCAGACGGACCGTTCCGGAGGGCCGCCGATCATCCCGGCCGCACGGCGCGGTCCGGCCGGGCCTGGTACCCGGGCGGGAGCGGTCGGCCGTCCCGACCGCTGAATACCGGCGGCGGCCGCGGAGGCGCGCGTTGAGTCCCCAGATCGTCGGGTCGTCGGCCGCGCCGGGTGCTGCCGCGGAAACCGACCGGAACCCGTCCCCCGTCCCGGCGGCCGTCGACGGCGAAGCCCTCGCCGCAGTCACTGCGGCAGCCACCGCAGCCGTGGCGCCCGCTCCTTCGGTGTCGTCGCCCCCGTCGGCCCAGACCTCGCCCGCCAAGTCCTCGCCCGCGCAGTCGTCGCCTGCCCAGTCCTCACCCGCCCCTATGTCGCCCGCCCAGACCTCGCCCGTGCCGACCCCGGCAATCGGCACGAACCCCGGGCCGGCCGCCGCTTCCAGAACCACCGCCCCCGCCGGGAGCGCGCCGGTCACCGCGGCACTGCCCGGCCTGCCACAGGCGCTCAGTGTCCGCGCCCGTACCCTCGCCGGCGCCGTCCGACGCCGCTGCGCCGACCTCGCCCGGATCGAGTCGCCCAGCGGGGACGCCGCCCGACTCGACGCCCTCGCCGAGGAGTTGGCGTCCGGCTTCCGTGCCACCGGCGCCACCGCCCGGCGCGAGCCCGGCCCGGCCGGAGACCACCTCGTCCTGGAGTGGGAGGGGCGGGACGAGTCCTTGCCGCACCTGTTGATCGTCGGCCACCACGACACCGTCTGGCCGGCGGGCACCCTGGCGGACTGGCCGGTCACCGAGGAGAACGGCCGGCTCACCGGGCCCGGCGTGGTCGACATGAAGGGCGGACTCGCCATCCTGGAGGGCGCGTTGGCCCTTCTCGCGGACCTCGGGGAGCGGCCGCACCGGACCGTGCGGCTGGTCGTGGTCTCCGACGAGGAGGTCGGCAGTCCGGACGGGCGGCGCCTGGTCGAGCGCCAACTGCGCGGCGCCGCCGCGGTGCTGGGGCTCGAACCGCCGCACCCCGACGGCCGGCTGAAGACCGCCCGGCGCGGCAGCACCCGGGTCCGGCTCACCGTGACCGGGCGCGAGGCGCACGCCGGCAACGACGCCCACGACGGGGTGTCGGCGGTCGACGAGCTGGTGGACCAGCTCGTGCTGGTCCGCGGCCTCGCGGGCCAGCCCGGTACGGAGCTCAACGCCGGCCGGATCAGCGGCGGTTCGCGGGCCAACGTGATCGCGGGCCGGGCCGAGGCCGAGCTCGGGCTGCGGTTCTCCACCGCCGAGGCGCAGCGCCGCACGCTCGACCACCTCGCCCGGCTCACCGCGCTGCGCCCGGGGGCCAGGGTGCGGACGGAGGTGCTGTCCAGCCGTCCGGCGTGGCCCGAGCGGACCGGCAACCCGTTGCTGCGGCACGTGCGTTCGCTCGCGGCGGTGCTCGGGCAGCAGCTGGACGGCGCCCCGGCCGGCGGGGCGGGGGACACCAACCTTCCGGGCTCGCGCGGGCTCCCGACCCTGGACGGGTTCGGTGCGGTCGGGGCCGGGGCGCACGCCCGGCACGAGCACATCCGGCTGGACCAGATCGCCCCCCGGATCGCGCTGCTGGCGGCGCTCCTCGCCGTACCGCTGCCGCGACTGCGGGACCGTGCGGAGGGCTGAGCGGGGGTCGTGCGCCGGTGACGGCCCGCCGCCCGAGTCGAGCCGGGTCGGCGGCGGGTAGCGAGTAGCGGCCGAGGGGGGCGGCTGACCACGGTTGCGGCTGCTGCGACTCACGGCCGGCCGCCGGCCGCAGCTCATGGCCGACCGCCGCCACGGCTCGCAGCCGACGGCTGCCGCAGCTCACCGGCGACGGCGAACAGATGACAGCCGACAGATGACAGATGACAGATAACAGCTGACAGATTTCGAAATCTGTCAGCTGTTATCTGTTTCGTGCCTTGCCATCCCTCCGCCCCGCCGCGCAGAATGGTACCGACCGAACGGTCAGTCGGTTGGTGCCCGGGCCCCGGGCGGACCGGCGCGCAGGACACGAGAGGGGACCGTGGTGACAGCAGAGGTGGCCGAGCCGGTTCCCGCGCAGGCGCCGGAGGACCGGTTCGAGGCGGTCGTCGCCGCCGAGCAGCGGATCGAGCCCAGGGACTGGATGCCCGACGCCTACCGGGCGACCCTGATCCGGCAGATCGCCCAGCACGCCCACTCCGAGATCATCGGCATGCAGCCCGAGGGCAACTGGCTCACCCGGGCCCCCTCGCTGCGCCGCAAGGCCATCCTGCTCGCCAAGGCCCAGGACGAGGCCGGTCACGGCCTCTACCTCTACGCCGCCGCCGAGACCCTCGGGGTCGATCGCGCCGAGCTGACCGAGAAGCTGATCTCCGGCCGCCAGAAGTACTCCTCGATCTTCAACTACCCGACCCTCACCTTCGCCGACGTCGGTGTGATCGGCTGGCTGGTGGACGGCGCGGCGATCTGCAACCAGGTGCCGCTCTGCCGCTGCAGCTACGGCCCGTACGCCCGGGCGATGGTGCGGATCTGCAAGGAGGAGTCCTTCCACCAGCGGCAGGGCTACGAGCTCCTGATGACGCTGATGCGTGGCACCGAGGCCCAGCGCCGGATGGTCCAGGACGCCGTGGACCGCTGGTGGTGGCCGTCGCTGATGATGTTCGGCCCCTCGGACGCGGACTCGCCCAACACCGCCCGCTCGATGGCCTGGCGGATCAAGCGGCACAGCAACGACGAGCTGCGGCAGCGGTTCGTCGACATGAGCGTCCCGCAGGCCGAGCACCTGGGCGTGACCCTGCCCGACCCCGAGCTGCGCCGGAACGAGGAGCGTGGCGGCTGGGACTTCGGCGAGCCGGACTGGTCCGAGCTGAACCGGGTCATCCGCGGTCAGGGCCCGTGCAACGCAGAGCGGGTCGAACGCCGCCGCGCCGCCCACGAGGACGGCGCCTGGGTGCGCGAGGCGGCCGTCGCCTACGCCGCCAAGCGCGCTGCGGAGCAGTCCGCCGCGGCCGGGCCGCAGGCCCAGCACGTCCAGCACGCCACGGAACAGGAGAACGGAAAGTGACCGAGCCCATGGCCGAGTCCAAGGCGGTGCCCACGGCGGGGTCCAAGGCCGGCTGGCCGCTGTACGAGGTGTTCGTGCGCCCCCGGCGCGGCCTGAACCACGTGCACGTCGGCTCGCTGCACGCGGCCGACGACCGGATGGCCCTGCTCGCGGCCCGCGACCTCTACACCCGCCGCAACGAGGGCGTCAGCCTCTGGGTGGTCCGCTCGGACGCGATCACCGCCTCCACCCCGGACGAGCGCGACCCGTTCTTCGAGCCCAGCGGCGACAAGGTCTACCGCCACCCGACCTTCTACGACATCCCCGAGGATGTCCCGCACATCTGACGGGGGAACCGCCATGCAGGACCACACCGCCACGCAGGAGCACACCGCCTCCGGCCCCGACCACGGGGACCACCAAGACCACGCGGGCCGGCAGAGCCACGCGGGCCACGGGGACCACGGGGACCATGCGGGTCACGACGACCACGTCTACCTCAGCCTGGCCGAGGCCGCCCCCGGCCCCGAGGGCGAGGGCCGCTGGGCGTACGGGACGGGCTTCGCCGACCCGCTGCTCGGCGTCGACACCGCCCTGCCCGCCGGGACGGACGGCACGGACCTGGCCGCCTACTGCCAGATGCTCGGCGACGACGCCCTGATCCTGGCCCAGCGGCTGATCGAATGGTGCACCCGGGCGCCCGAGCTGGAGGAGGAGGTCGCCCTGGCGAACCTCGGCCTCGACCTGCTCGGCCAGTCCCGCCTGCTGCTGACCCGGGCCGGTCAGGCGGACGGCACCGGCCGCACCGAGGACGACCTGGCGTACTGGCGCGAGGAGCACGAGTTCCGCAACGTCCGGCTGGTGGAGACGCCGAACGGCGACTTCGCCTACTCGATCGCCCGGCTGCTGCTCTTCGCCACCGCGCGCGGCGCCCTGTACGAGGCACTGAGCGCGCACCCCGACCCGGTGCTGGCGGCGGTCGCGGCGCGCGGGGTCAAGGAGCTGGCCTACCACCGCGAGTACGCCACCGCCTGGACGCTGCGCCTCGGCGACGGCACGCCCCACTCCGCCGAGCGGATGCAGGCCGGGCTGGACGCCGTGTGGCCGCTGCTGGAGGAACTGTTCACGGCGCACCCGGTGGAGCTGCGGGTGGGCGTCGACCCGGCGACCCTGCGCGAGCCGGTGCTGGGCGCGCTCGGGGCGGTCCTCGCCGAGGCCGGACTGACCGTGCCGGAGGTGCCGCCGTTGGCCACCGTCCTCGGCCGGGCCGGCCGCGACGGCGTGCACACCGAGGCCCTCGGTCCGCTGCTCGCCGAACTGCAGGTGGTGGCCCGCGCACACCCGGGGGCGACGTGGTGACCGGGCAGCTCGCCGCCGACGCGGTGACCGGAACCGCGGGCGTCGCCGCCGCGGACACCGCCCGCGAGCCGGCCCGGGCGGTCGCCGGGGCCGTCCCGGACCCGGAGCTGCCCATGCTCACCCTGGCGGACCTGGGCGTCCTGGCCGGGGTCGAGGTGGACGGCGGCACCGGTGCGGTCACCGCCTGGCTGACCCCGACCTACTCGGGCTGCCCCGCGGTCGCCGAGATGGCCGCCGACGTGGACCGCCGGCTGCGTGCGGCCGGGTACCCGGACGTCCGGGTGCGGCTGCGGCTGGACCCGCCGTGGTCCACCGACCTGATCACCGCCGAGGGCCGCCGAAAGCTCGCCGAGGCAGGCATCGCCCCGCCGCGCCCGACCTCCGCCGTCCGCGCGGCCGGACCGGTCCCGCTCGCCCTCGGCCCGACCCGCGCCGGAGCCGCGACCGGTACCGCGACCGGAGCTGCGGCCCGGGCCGCCACCGGCGCGGCACCCGTGCCGTGCCCGCAGTGCGGCAGCCCGGAGACGGAGGAGCTGTCCCGCTTCGGCTCCACCGCCTGCAAGGCGCTCTGGCGCTGCCGCGCCTGCCGGGAGCCCTTCGAACGCGTCAAGGAGATCTGAATGCCCGCCGCCTCGCCCGCCGCCGCTTCGCCTTCCGCCGCCGTCGCGGACGCCGCCTCGCCCGCCGCCGGCACCCGGGCGACCGGCATCCGCCCGGCCCGCCGCCCCACCTTCCACGGGCTGCGGATCGACCGGGTGGAGCGGCTCTGCGACGACGCCGTCGCGGTGACCTTCGCGGTGCCCGACGAGCTGGCGGAGGAGTTCGCCTTCCGCCCCGGGCAGACCCTGACGCTGCGCAAGCTGGTGGACGGCGTGGACGAGCGCCGCTCGTACTCGATCTGCGCCCCCGTCGGCGGCCCGCTGCGGATCGCCGTCCGCGAGGTGCCGGGCGGGCTGTTCTCGCGCTGGCTGGTGCGTGAGGCGCGGCCCGGCGAGGAGGTGGAGGTCCTGACGCCGTCGGGCCTCTTCACCCCGGAACTCGGCGTCCCCGCCGATCACGTGCTGCTCGCGGCCGGCTCCGGCATCACCCCGATGCTGTCGATCGCCGGCTCCGTGCTGGCCGCCGACCGCCGCTCGACCGTCACCCTGCTCTACGGCAACCGCCGCAGCGACACCGTGATGTTCGCCGACGAGCTGGCCGACCTGAAGGACCGCTACCTCGGCCGCTTCCAGCTGGTCCACGTGCTCTCCCGGGAGACCAGGGACGCCGAACTGCTCAGCGGCCGCCTGGACCCGGAGCGGGTGCGGGCACTGCTGGCGGCACTGGTGGACGTCGGGAACGTCGGCCACTGGTGGCTGTGCGGCCCGTTCGGCATGGTCACGGGAGCGAAGGACCTGCTCGCCGAACTGGGCGTGCCGGGCGAGCGGGTGCACCAGGAGCTGTTCCACGCCGAGGACGAGCCGCTGCCGGAGCGCGACGAGGACTGGGACCGGACGGACGCCTCGTCGGACGGCGGGACCGGCGCGCACAGCGAGGTCACCGTCGTGCTCGACGGCCGCGGCAGCACCCTCACCCTCCCGTGCGACCGCTCGATCCTGGACGGCGCGCAGCGCTCCCGCCCCGACCTGCCGTTCGCCTGCAAGGGCGGCGTCTGCGGCACCTGCCGCGCCCTGGTCACCGAGGGCGAGGTGGAGATGCGCCGCAACTTCGCCCTGGAGGAGAAGGAACTGGCCGCGGGCTACGTCCTCACCTGCCAGGCCCGTCCGGTCACCGACCGGGTGACGGTCGACTACGACCGCTGAGCCGCGGTGGCCGGGCTGCGCGGTCCGCCGCGCGGCCGGTGGCCGGCCACCGGAGGGCGGCCACCGGAGGGCGGTCAGACCGCCGCCGGGGCGGCCTGCTGCGTCGGCTCGCCGAGCAGCTTGACCAGGTCGTTGACGGCCGCGCGCCCGGCCCGGTTCGCGCCGACCGTGCTGGCGGACGGGCCGTAGCCGACCAGGTGCACGCGCGGATCGGCGGTGGCGCGGGTGCCGGTGAGCGCGATGCCGCCGCCGGGGGAGCGCAGACCGAGCGGGGCCAGGTGGCCGACCTCGGGCCGGAATCCGGTCGCCCAGACGATCGCGTCCACCGCCGACTCCTCGTCGCCCCAGGCGACCCCGTGCTCGGTGAGACGGTCGAACACGGGCCGGCGGTGCAGCGCGCCCAGCTCCTCGGCGCGCCGGTAGGCCACGGACGGGCCGAGTCCCGTCACGCTCACCACACTGCGCACCGGCAGGCCCTGCCGGACCCGCTCCTCGACCTCGGCCACCACCGCGCGTCCGTACTCGGGGGTGAACGGCCCGTCGTGGTAGACGGGTTCGGATCGGGTCACCCAGACCGTCTCGCCGACCGCCGCCACCTCGGACAGCACCTGGATCGCCGAGGCGCCGCCGCCCACCACCAGGACGCGCTTGCCCGCGAACTCCTCCGGGCCGCGGTAGTCGGCGTAGTGCAGCTGGCGGCCGGCGAAGTGGCCCGGGTAGTGCGGGAGGAACGGGCGGGTCCAGGTGCCGGTGGCGTTGATCAGCGCGCGGGTCGACCAGGTGCCGCGGTCGGTCTCCACCAGCAGTCGCGAGTCCGGGCGCTCGGACTCGGCACGCACGGCGCGCACCGCGACCGGGCGTACGACCGGGAGCGCGTGCCGGGCCTCGTACGCCGCGAAGTACCCCGGCACCACCTCGCGCGCGGGGGCCTCGGGGCCGACCGGCGGGAGCTCGGCGTCCGGGAGGTCGTGGAAGCCGTGCACGGTGGCCATCCGCAGCGACGGCGAGCGGTGCGCCCAGGCGCCGCCGGGGGCGGCGTCGGCGTCGAGCACGACGAAGCCGCCGTCGGCGCCCGCCCGGTGCGGGGCGAAGCCGCGGCGGCGCAGGTGGTAGGCGGCGGACAGGCCGGCCTGCCCGGCGCCCACCACCAGGACGTCCACGCGCTGCGGCGCGGCGTTCGTCGCACCGTCGGCGGTCGCACGGGCCTGCGTTGCACGGTCCTGCGTTGCACGGTCCTGCGTTGCACGGGCCTGCGTTGTACCGACGTTCGTTGCACCGTAAACAGTCACGGCCGTGAAACATTCGGGGCGCGGCGACTGTTCCCGCCGGTTCCACCGCCTCCTCGATCCGGGCGGAGGGCGCGGGGGTGGCGCGCGGGGGGCTGCGGGTGGTGGGCGGTGGGTGGTGGGTGCTCAGGCGATTGGAGAGATCACCGCGGCGGTGCCGTAGGCGCAGACCTCGGTGCCGACGTCGGCCGCCTCCGTGACGTCGAAGCGCATCATCAGGACAGCATTGCCGCCGCGCGCCTTGGCCTGCTCGACCAGCCGCTGCATCGCCTCGTTGCGGCTCTCGACCAGGGTCTTCGTCAGACCGCGCAGCTCACCGCCGATCAGGGACTTCAGGCCGGCACCGATCTGGCTGCCGATGTGGCGGCTGCGGACGGTCAGTCCGAAGACCTCGCCGATCACGCGGTCGACCCGGAATCCGGGGATGTCATTGGTGGTCACGACCAGGACGTCGGCGTTCGGGCCCTGCCCGCCGCCGTACTCGTTGATGTCAGCCATGGGACCCATCCTGCCCATGTGAGGCGTCCGAGTGACAGAGGCCGGACCGGGTCGTGGCCGAGAAGGCTTCCGGAAGCTGGTCCGGACCGGTGATCGGGCGGCCGAAAAGCCGTACCGTAGCCCCATGGGCGAGCGAAGCGATCATCCACAGGGGCCGGGCGCGGCGGAGGACTCCGGCGCGCAGGAGATCGAGGCGACGGTGGTGCTGGGCCTGCGGATCACCGACTGGCCGGCCCTGCGCGCGGCCGCGATCAGGGCCGTCGAGGAGCTGGACTTCGAGGGCATCGACCCGGCGGGCCAGCGCCGTGAACTGCTGCGCGAGGTCGCCGAGGACGCCAACGCGGCACTCGGCGCGCTGCTGCACCCGGACCGGCTGGTGGCCGCCATCCCCGGGATCGAGGCGGTCGGCGGCACGCTGGAGATCAGCGTGACCGAGGACTTCTCACCGGACTTCGCCGAGCTGTTCCCGCTGGAGAGCGAGGACGAGGACGGCGGCGCGGGCGCGGACTGGACGCTCACCCCGCGCACCGCCTGCCTGCTCCACGCCCAGCTGCTCGGCCTGGCCGACGCCGCCTACGACGACCTCGACGAGCACGGGGACGAGCCGGTCGCCGACGGGGACGACACCGACTGGACGGTCTTCGGCCGACTGCCCCAGCGCACCTGGCGAATGCACCGTGGCTGGCGGCGCGCGATGGCCCGGGCCTTCGACGACCTGGCCGACGACCTCGCGCTCGGCGAGTGGCCGCTGCCGCGCTGCCTGGCCGACGACCTCGCGCTGCGGATGGCGCTGGTGGACGCCCGGGCGCTGCTCGGCGCGCAGCCCGAGTCGGTGGCGGACATGATGGGCGACCTTCCGGCCGACCTGTACGACTACGACTGGGAAGGCTGCAACGACGAGCTGTTCGGCGTCTACGGGCCGGACGACGGCGACCCGGAGCTGGGCTCGGAGCAGCGGACGGAGATGCTGCTGGCGGCCACGCACCCGGAAGGCTGGTTCCTGATGTACGAGGACGCGGAGGAGCGTGACCCGCAGCGCGGCTACCGGCGCTGACAGGGCGTCGGACCCGGCGGGAACGAGCAGCCCGGAACCGACCGACCGACCGGCCGACCGGAGCCGACCGACGGGCCGGCCGACGGGCCGGCCGGGACGGCCCGGCGGACGGGCGGTCAGGCTGCGGACATGTCCGATGTGCCTGGAATGCGCGATGTGTCCCCGACAGGTTCCGGTCGGACGGACGGACCCCGGCGGCCGACGGGAACGAGCCCGCGTTGGACCGGATCGCGCTCGGACTGGACAGCGTGCGGGCCGCGCAGCGCGGACGCACGGCCGAGGCGCGGGCCGGCTTTCGAGGCGCTCTGGGAGGAACCGGGGGAGCAGGACGTCTTCCACCGCTGCGTGCCGGCGCACCACCTGGCCGATCTGCAGGACGACCCGCGGGCCGAGCCGGAGTGGGACCGGCGGGCCCTCGCCGCCGCCGACTCGCTGACCGCCGAGCGCGCCCGGACCTACGAGCCGGCCCGCCAGGTGCGCGCCTTCCACCCGTCGTTGCACCTCAACCTGGCCTCGGACCACCTCAAGCCCGGCGAGCCCGACCTCGCGCGCGAGCAGCTCGAACGGGCCGTGCGCACCCTGGACGTGCTGCCCGAGGACGCCTACGGCGCGGGGATCCGGGCAGCCGTGGACGAGCTGCGCCAACGGCTGCGCTGACCGGGTGGGGCGGGACGAACGGGGCGGGCCGAGCGGGGTGGGGCGGGGCTGGCATGCTGGACGGGTGACTTCTCCGTTCGACGCCCCGGCCCCCGTTTCTCCGTCCACCTCGTCCGCTGCGCCGTCCCCGGCTGACCCGGACTCCGGTGACTCCCCGGCCCTGGAGGGCCGCGACGCGCGGCCGCAGTACGTGCTGCCGCTGGTCGTCCGGATGGAGCGGGCCACCCCGCCGGGTCGGACGGACGCGCTGGAGACCTCGGCCCGGGCGGTGCTCACGCTGCTGTCCGACCCGCGGGTGACCGAGGAGGACGGCGAGTGGGCCGAGCGGGTCGTGGCCTGGGAGGACGCCCGGATCCGCAAGGTGGTCCGGCGGGCCCGGGGCGGGGAGTGGCGGCGGGCGGGCGAGCTGCCGGGCGTCACGGTGCGGGGGCGGGAGGCTGAGGTACGGGTGTTCCCGCCGGTCCCGCTGGACGGTTGGCCCAAGGAGCTGGCCAAGCTTCAGGTCTCCGGGACGGACTTGGAGGAGACGGCCGAGGTCGGCGCGCCCGGGTCCGGGGTGCCGGTGCTGTGGCTCAACCCGGAGCTCGAGATGAGCGCAGGCAAGACGATGGCGCAGACCGGGCACGCCGCCCAGCTCGCCTGGTGGCGGCTGGACGAGGCGCAGCGCAAGGAGTGGGCGGAGTCCGGCTTCGCGCTCGCGGTGCGGACGGCCGCACCGGGAGCGTGGGAGGAGCTGGTCCGCAGCGGACTGCCGGTGGTCCAGGACGCCGGATTCACCGAGATCGCCCCGGGCAGCTGCACGGTGATCGCGGAGCACCCGGCGTTGCGCTGAGGGCCGGTGCCGAGGGCCGATGTTGAGGGCCGGTGCCGAGGGCTGGTGCTGAGGACCGGTGCCGAGGTCGGAGGGTCGGTGGCGGCGGGCGAGCGGCGGTGGACGAGCGACGGCGAACAGATGACAGCGAACAGATGACAGATGACAGATGTCGAAATCTGAAAGCTGTCATCTGTTCTCCGGCGCCACGTCCCCGTCCGCTGCTACGAACCGGAGGCTTCGTACCGCCGCATCGCGCGGAGGCCGCCGTAGGACGCCAGGGCCGTCCAGAGCGCCATGATCAGCAGTCCGGTCCAGTGTCCGTAGTGGACGCCCGGCTCGGGCTGGGTGCGCATCGCGTGGAGGCCGGCCCGGTCGGGCAGGAACTGGCCGACCTCGCGGACGCCGGGGATGGCCGCGAGCCAGGTGGTGCCGAGGAACACCATCGGGGTGAGCAGTCCGAGTGCGGCGCTGAGGTTGCCCAGCATCGTGGTCAGCCCGAGGCAGATCAGCACCATCATCGGGTGGTAGAGCACGCCGGCCAGGAAGCTGCGGCTCAGGCCGGGGGTGGAGAGGTCCACGCCGCCGACGGCGGCCACGGCCAGGAACGACCCCGCCGTGGAGGCCAGCCCGAGCAGCAGGCCCAGTCCGCCGCCGAGCACGAGCTTGGCGCCGTACAGCCGGCCGCGGCGGGGGACGGCGGTGAGCGAACCGCCGATCATCCGGGTGTTGAACTCCTGCCCGATCAGCAGGACTCCGAAGCAGGCCACGGCGACGTGGCCGAACAGCAGCCCGTAGTAGATCCCGCCGGCCGGGTCCTCGCCGGGGGTGTGGTCCTCGGCTCCGTAAGCGGCGTTGACCGCGGCGGTGATGCCGACGGTCAGCACCAGGGCGGTCAGCGGTGCCGCCCATTGCGAGGGCAGCGTGGTGAACTTGATCCGTTCGGCCCGCAGGGCGCCGATGAGCGTACTCATACTCTCTCCCATCTCCCTTTCCCCCGGGGTTACTTGGTGGGGCGGTGGCGCATCGCGCGCAGGCCGCCGTACGCGGCCAGGGCCGTCCAGAGCGTCATGATCAGCAGTCCGGTCCAGTGGCCGTACCCGACCTGTGGGTCGTCGACGTAGCGCAGCGCGTACTGGCCGGCCCGGTCGGGCAGGAACTGCGCCGCCCGGCGGACTCCGGGCACGCCGCTGAGCAGCGGTGAGAGCAGGAAGACGGTGGGGACCAGCAGCCCCATGGCGGCGGTGAGGTTGCGCAGCAGAGCGGTCACCCCGAGGCAGAGCACCACCAGCAGCGCCTGGTAGAGCACCCCGGCGACGGCGCTGCGGACCAGGGCGGGCCCGTCCCAGGCGCCGGGGACGGTGGCCGCGTACCCCGCGAAGGCGCCCGCCGTGCCGACGGCGCCGACGGCGAGGCCGACCAGAGCGCCCAACGCCAGCTTGGCACCGTACAGTCGGCCGCGGTGCGGGACGGCGGTGAGCGACACGTCGATCATGCGGGTGTTGAACTCCTGGCCGATCAGCAGGATGCCGAAGCACGCCAGGGCCGCCTGGCCGAAGTTGAGGCCGTAGAAGACGCCGACGCTCGGGTCGTCGGTGATGTTGTGGTCCTTGGCGCCGAGGGCCGCGCCGATCGCCGTGGTGACCCCGGCGGTGAGCAGGGCGGCGAGCAGCGGGGTGACCCAGAGCGAGCGGAGGGTGGTGAGCTTGATCCGCTCGGCACGGAAGGCGTCGAAGGCGTGGGGCGACCGGGGGGTGCCAGGGGCCGTCGCGCCGAGGGGGCCGGCGCTCATGCGGCGGTCTCCGTCCGGTACTCGACGCTGTCCGCCGTCATCCGCATGAACGCCTCCTCCAGGGAGTCCTGTTGGGTCGCGATCTCGTACAGCACCACGCCGTTGGCGGCGGCGAGCGCGGCGATCCGCTCGGGTTCGGCGCCGCTCACCTCCCAGGCGCCGCCGTCGACCCGGGTGGCGTCGAGGCCGTGGCCGGCGCCGCCGAGCAGCGCGGCCAGCTTGGCCGGATCGACCGCCCGCACCCGGATCCGGGTGCGGCCGTGGCGGTCGATGAAGTCGGAGGTGGCGGCGTCGGCCAGCAGCCGGCCGCGGCCGATCACCACCAAGTGGTCGGCGGTGAGGGCCATTTCGCTCATCAGGTGGGAGGAGACCAGTACCGCCCTGCCCTCGGCGGCGAGGTCGCGCAGCAGGGTGCGGATCCAGCGGATGCCCTCGGGGTCGAGGCCGTTGACCGGTTCGTCGAGGAGCAGTACCGCAGGGTCGCCGAGCAACGCGGCGGCCACTCCGAGGCGCTGGCGCATGCCGAGGGAGAAACGTCGGATCCGCTGCCCGGCCGCGTCCGCCAGGCCGACCTGCGCGAGCACCTCGCCGACCCGGCGCTCCGGTATGCCGTTGCTCGCGGCTAGCCAGCGCAGTTGGCCGCGCGCCGTCCGGCCGCCGTGCAGGGCGTGGGCGTCCAGGAGGGCGCCGACCTGCCGTAGCGGGTGGGGGAGTTCGGCGTAGGCGTGACCGTCGATCAGGGCGCGTCCGGAGGTGGGCCGGTCCAGGCCGAGGACCAGGCGCATGGTGGTGCTCTTGCCCGCGCCGTTCGGGCCGAGGAAGCCGGTCACCACGCCGGGGCGGACCTCGAAGGACAGGTCGTCGACGACTCGCCGTCCGTCGTACTCCTTGGTCAGGCCCTGGATCTCGATCACGGGCGTGCTCCCCTCCGGTCGTTGCGTGGTGGCGTTGCGTAGTGGCGTTGCGTTGGTGGCGTCGCGCGGTGTCGTTGCCGCTGCCGGCGGTTCCGGCCGGTGGTCACATTCGACCGGACCGGGCCGGACCGGCGGATCCCGCCGCGGAGTGGAGGCGTCTCCCTCCCGGGAGGGAGGGTGTTCACGCCCGGAGCGGGATCCGGGAGGCTCCGGTGGCCTGGCAGGATGGCCAGGTGACCAAGATCGCCGTGCCGAGGATCCTCGCGCCGTTGCTGGCCGGTGCCACGTACGCGCGGCTGCTGCACCTCCTGGTCGGGTGGATCTTCGCGGGCGTCGTGCTGCTGGTCTATCCGGGGACGTACCGGCTCTCCCTCCCGCGGATCCTGCTGGAGAGCGCCGCGGTGGACTCCGTGCTGCTGGTGCTCGTCGCGCTCATCCCGGCGGCGCGGCGGGCGGAGGGGGTCCAGGCCCGGCTGCTGCTGGTGCCCGACCGCGAGCAGGACATCGCCGCCGACTCCTCCCGCAGCCACGCCGACCGGTGGCGCACCGCGCTCTGGCTGATCGGCCGGGTCGCGCTCGGTACGGCGGTCGGGATGGCGATCGCGTTCGGCGTCAACGCGGCCGGCGAGCTGCTGGCCGGACCGCAGGGACCGCGCTACCTCCTGCTCCTGCCGGTGGCGCTGTTCGGCTTCGGCTGGCTGGTGGTCGGCGCAGGTCACCTGCAACTGGCCATGGCCGTCAGGCTGTTGGGTCCGTCCCCGGCGGAGCGACTGGCGGCGGCCGAGCTGCGGGCCGAACGGCTGCTGGAGCGCAACCGGTTGGCCCGTGAGCTGCACGATTCGATCGGCCACGCACTGACGGTGACGGTCCTTCAGGCGGGTGCGGCGCGCGAGGTCGGGGATCCGGCGTTCGTCGCCAAGGTGCTCGAGGTCATCGAGGAGACCGGGCGCCAGGCCATGGAGGACCTCGAACGCACCCTCGTCCTGCTACGCGAGACCCCGCCCGGGGCGAACGGGACGGCCACCGAACAGCCCGGCATCGACCAGTTGCCGGCACTGTTCGACACCGCCCGCGCGGCCGGCAGCCCGGTCGAGGCGCGGGTCGAGGTGGCGGCCGGTTCGCTGCCCGGGGTGCTTTCCCGTGAGTCCTACCGGATCGTCCAGGAGGGCGTCACCAATGCGCTCAAGTACGCACCGGGAGAGCCCGTCGAGGTTCGCATCGCCGTCCGGGACGGGCAGTTGGAGCTGAGCTGCGCCAACCGGCTGGCCGGCAACGGACCACGCCCCCTGGCCGGCGGGCCACGCTCCTCGTCCGGCGGGCCACGCTCCCCGGCCGGCGGGGTCCGGGCCCCGGCGGGCCCGGGACGCCCTTCGGCCACCGCAACGCGCAAGGGCGGCAAGGGCCTGCGGGGCATCCGCGAGCGGGCCGCGCTGCTCGGCGGGGAGGCCGCGGCAGGGGCGTCGCAGGACGGCAGCGGGGAGTGGGTGCTGCGGGTCCGGCTGCCCCTACGCTTGGGCTCGTGACGAACGATCTTGTGGCTGACGGTCCGGCCGGCGGGGTTGCGGGGATGACGGACGTCCTGCTCGCCGATGACGAGGAGCTGGTCCGGTTCGGGCTGAGGGCCGTCCTGGAGGCGCAGGGTGACCTGCGGGTGGTCGGCGAGGCCGCCGACGGTGCCGAGGCGGTGGCGATGGCCCGCGCGCTGCGTCCGCACGTCGTGCTGATGGACGTCCGGATGCCGGTGATGGACGGGCTGGCGGCCACGCGTGAGCTGCTGCGCACGGGCATCGGGACCAGCACCGGCACCGGGACGGGCACGGGCACGGGCATCAGCACCGGCCCCGGAACGGGAACCGGCCCCGGAACGGGAACCGGATCGGGATCGGGAACCGGGACCCCGGGGGAGCGGCCGCCGCGGATCCTGGTCGTGACCACCTTCGAGAACGACGACTACGTCTACCAAGCGCTGCGCGCGGGCGCCGACGGCTTCCTGCTCAAGCGCTCCCGCCCGGCCGAGATCGCGCAGGCGGTACGGCTGGTGGCGGCGGGTGAGTCATTGCTCTTCCCGGCCGCGATCCGCCGCCTGGCCGCCGGGCACGGCAACCCGACCGCCCGCGCCGCCATGGAGCGGGCGGCGCTGACCGAGCGCGAGGCGGAGGTGCTGCGGCTGGTCGCCGGCGGTCTCAGCAACGGGGAGATCGCCGAGCGGCTGTTCCTCGGCGTGCAGACGGTGAAGACGCACGTCAGCAGCGTGCTGGCGAAGCTGGGCGCGCGGGACCGTACCCAGGCGGTGATCGCCGCGTACGAGTCGGGGTTCGTCGAGCCGTCGGAGTAGCACCGGTGGGCCCCGGCGAGTGGGGCGGGCGGAGGTTCAGGTCGGCGAGCGGAGGTTCAGGCCGGGTAGGCGTGGGTCTGGGTGGCCTTGACCGAGGCCCAGACCGTCACCCCGGGGGCCAGTTCCAGCTCCGCGACGGCGGCCGGGGTGAGGTCGGCGGCCATCGGTAGGTCGCCGGCCAGCTCGGCACGGACCCGGTCGCCGTGCAGGTCCAGACCGGCGACCTCGGCCCGCCACAGGTTGCGCGCGCTGGACTGCGGACGCTCCCGGTAGAGGGTCACCGCGGACGGCGGGAAGGCGACGAACGCCGGGCCGTCCAGCTCCTCCGTGGTGGCCAGCACGGTGCCGTCCGGGAGCGTGACGCGGGTGCCCTCGGCCCGGCCCTGGTACAGGTTCAGCCCGACCAGGCGGGCGATGTAGTCGGTGCGCGGCCGCCGGGCGACCTCGGCCGGGCTGCCGGACTGCACCTCGCGCCCGTGCTCGATCACCACCAGCCGGTCGGCCAGCACCATCGCGTCCAGCGGGTCGTGCGTCACCAGTACCGCCACCGCCTCGAACTCGGCCAGGTGGCGCCGCAGTTGGGAGCGCACGTCGAGGCGGGTGCGGGCATCCAGGGCGGCCAGTGGCTCGTCGAGCAGGAGCAACCGGGGGCGGGCGGCGAGTGCCCGGGCCAGCGCCACCCGCTGTGCCTGGCCGCCGGACAGCCGACCGGGGCGGGCGGCGGCGTGGTCGGCCAGGCCCATCCGCTCCAGCCAGACGGCGGCCTCGGCCCGGGCGGCGCGCTTGGGGCGGCCCTGACAGCGCGGGCCGAAGGCGACGTTGTCGAGGGCGCTGAGGTGCGGGAACAGCAGGTAGTCCTGGAACACCACGCCGACCGGGCGTTCCTCGGCGGGCGTGTGCACCCGTTCGGCCGGGTCCTCCAGGGTGCGGCCGTCGAGGCGCAGGTGGCCGTCGGTGAGCGGGAGCAGGCCGGCGAGGGCGCGCAGTGCGGTGGACTTGCCGGCGCCGTTCGGGCCGAGCAGCGCGACCACCTCGCCGGAGGCGGCGGTGAGGTCGAGATCGAGGGTGAACGCGGGCCGGTCGACCCGCAGTCGGGCGTCGAGGGCGGCGGCGTTCGCGGGGCTGTCGATGCTCATCGGGTCGGCTTCCGGGCGTTGGGAGTCGGCGTCCAGGCGTGCGGCGGGATAGCCGGGGGGATGCGGGCGGGCCGGGGCGCCACCGCCGCGCCCGGGGTCCCGGCGGGGCGGGTCACGGCGCCGACAGCCAGCGGTCGCGCAGCCCGACCAGGACGGCGACGGAGACCACCAGCAGCACCAGTGACAGCGCGATCGCGGCCTGCGGGTCGGACTCCATGGCCAGGTAGACGGCCAGCGGCATGGTCTGGGTGCGGCCGGGGAAGTTCCCCGCGAAGGTGATCGTCGCGCCGAACTCGCCGAGCGCCCGGGCCCAGGCCAGGACGGCGCCCGCGGCGATCCCCGGCGCGATCAGCGGCAGGGTGACCCGCCGGAAGGCGGTCAGCCGGGAGGCGCCCAGGGTCGCGGCGGCCTCCTCGTAGCGGGGGTCGGCGGCCCGCAGCGCGCCCTCGACGCTGATCACCAGGAACGGCATCGCGACGAAGGCCTCGGCGATCACGACGCCGGTGGTGGTGAAGGGCAGTGTGAGGCCGAAGGCCGAGTCCAGCCAGGAGCCGACGATCCCGCGCCGCCCGAGCACCAGCAGCAGCGCCACGCCGCCGACCACCGGCGGCAGCACCAGCGGCAGGGTGACCAGCGCCCGGATGACCCGGCGGCCCGGCAGTTCGGTGCGGGCGAGCAGCCAGGCCAGCGGGACGCCGAGGACCAGGGACACGGCGGTGGCCGCCGTCGCGCTGATCAGGGACAGGCGCAGCGCGTCCCAGACGGCGGGGCTGGTGAGCTGCTCGGACAGGTCGCCCCACGGCGCCCGGACCAGCAGGCCGACCAGCGGGAGGACCAGGAAGGCCAGTCCGAGCAGTGCCGGGAGCAGCAGGGTGACCGGGACGCGGTTGCCGCGCGACCGGCGCCGGCGCCGCGGCAGGGCCCGCACGGGTCCTGCCGTGCCGCCGGCGGCACGGTCCTGGCTGCCGCCGTCCTGGCTGCCCCCGGCTTGGCCGGGGCCCCGGTCGGGGCGCTTCCCGCCGGATCCGGTGGTGCGGTCGCTCACGGCGCCTGGAAGCCCGCCGCGGTCAGCACCTGCTCGGCCTCGGGCGACCGGACGTACGCGACGAAGGCGGCGGCGCCGTCCTTGTTCGGGGCCTTGGCGAGCGCGGCGATCGGGTAGTCGTTCACGGCCTTGGCGGCCTCGGGGAAGTCCACGCCGTCGATCTTCGCAGCATCGGCCTGCACATCGGTCTTGTACACCAGCGAGGCGTCGACCTCACCGAGTTCGACCTTGGTGAGCGCGCCCTTGACGTCCTGCTCCAGGGTGACCGGGGTGAGGTCGAGCCCGGCGGCCTTGAGCGCGGTCTGCGCGGCGGCGCCGCAGGGCACCTCCTTCGCGCACAGTGCGACCTTCACACCGGAGGCGGTGAGGTCCTTGAGGCCCGCGACGTGCTTGGGGTTGCCCTTGGGAACGGCGATGGTGAGCGTGTTCCTGACGAAGGTCGTCGGCTGGCCGCTCGCGCCGCCCGCGTCGGACACGGTCTTCATGGTGGCCGGGCTGGCGGCGGCGAACACGTCGGCCGGGGCACCGGAGTTGATGCTGGTCGCGAGGCTGGAGCTGCCGCCGAAGTTGAAGGTGACCTTGCTGCCCGGGTTGGCGGCCTCGAACTTCTTGCCGAGTTCGGTGAAGGTCTCCTTGAGCGACGCGGCGGCGAAGACGGTGATGGCGCCGCTCGCCTTCGGCACGGCACCGCCCGAGGCGGAGGAGCCCTGGGTGGCGGCGGTCGAGGCCGTGGTGCCGGAGGACTTGCCGCCGTCGCTGCCGCAGGCGGTGACCCCGAGGCTGAGGACGAGGGCGGCTGCGGCGGCGACGGCGAGTCTGCGGGTGGTGCCGGTCGTACGGGTGCTCATCGGTGGTTCCCCTCCGGGTGCGCGCCGGGAGGGGCGCGAGGGACTGACCGCAGCTGCGGCCATTACGGCGATCATAGTGCCGCAAATGCAAGCGATAAATCCCCTGTCACTTCGCACAGCCGGGGGCGGCCAGTGGCCTCGGAGCTGCTGTGGGATGGCTCAAACGGGTGCGCCCGGAGCGGTCTCCGAGGGCCGGGCCAGCGGTGGATGCGTCGCACCCGGAGCGGTCTCCGAGGGCCGGGCCGACGGTAAATGCGTCGCGCCGGGGGCGGTCGACGGGTCAGAGTGGTCGCCGTCCGTACACATGTACACCCGTACGCACGGACGTCCGTCCAAGCGACCGGGTGGTGCAGGCGTGCCGCCGCGGTCGAGTCAAGGGGAGGAGTCCCGTCCATGTCCACGCTGCGCGTCACCGCCGAGAAGCTGACCATCCTGGAGCACCCGAATGCCGATGCTCTGGAGCTCGCACAGGTCGGCCTCTACCGGGCGGTGGTCGCGAGGGGCGCTTACCGGACCGGGGACTTCGCCGTCTACATTCCCGAACAGTCCGTCCTCCCGGACGAGTTGATCGCGGAGCTGGGTCTGACCGGCAAGCTGGCCGGCTCGCGGGCGAACCGGGTGAGGGCGGTACGGCTGCGCGGACAGCTGTCCCAGGGCATCGTCTGCCGGCCCGCCGCGCTCGCCGGCACCGACCTGTCCGCCGCGGCCGAACAGGGCGCGGACTTCGCCGAACTGCTCGGCGTGGTCAAGTGGCAGCCCCCGGTGCCCACGTCGATGAACGGCGATGTGCTCGGCGCCCCGGACCTGCTGCCCTGGGTCGACATCGAGAACCTCAAGCGGTACCCCGACATCTTCGAGCCCGGCGAGCCGGTGGTGCTGACCGAGAAGCTGCACGGCAGCTGCTGCCTGGTCACGTACACCGCCGGGACCGGCGAGGTGCAGGTGTCGTCCAAGGGGATCGGCGCGAAGGGGCTGTCGCTGGCCGAGGACGAGCGCAACCTGTACTGGCGGGCGGTGCGCGCGTACGACATCCCGGCGGTGGCGGCCCGGCTGGCGGAGCGGCTCGGCGCCGAGCGGGTCGGCATCTTCGGAGAGGTCTTCGGCGAAGGCGTGCAGGACCTGAACTACGGCGTCTCGGCGCGCGCCGGGCGGCCCGGGTTCGCGGCGTTCGACGTCTCGGCGGTGGTGGGCGGTCGGTTGACCTGGCTGTCCGCGCCCGAACTGCTGGACGGCGAGCTGCCGTTGGTGCCCGAGCTGTGGCGCGGGCCGTTCGACCCGGAGACCGTGCTGGGGCACGCGCAGGGCCGGGAGACCTTCTCCGGACGTGAAGTCCACCTGCGCGAAGGCGTCGTGGTGCGGACGGTGACCGAGCGCTGGAGCCCGGTGACCGGCGGGCGGGCGATCGCCAAGGTGGTCAGCGACGCCTACCTGACGCGCAAGGGCGGCACCGAGTACGAGTAGACCCGCGTGCGCGGCTGAGCCCGGTGCGCGGGCGGGCCCCACGTACGGGTGGGCCCGGTGCGCGGGGTGACCTGTGCACGGTCGAGCCGTGCGCAGGCGGTGCCCGACAGGAGGCGCGAGTTGCCGGTCCCCGGACCCGGTGCTCGCGCCTTCCCGCGTTGGCTACCCGTCAGTACAGTCGACGGTGCGCATCCCTGTTGCAGAAGGAGTCGCCATGGCCACCGAAACCCCCATACCCGGTCCGGCCGGACATCCGCTGGTCGGATCGCTGTTCGACCTCACCCGCCGCCCGCTGCGCACCTACCTCGCCGCCCGCCGTGACCACGGGGACGTGGTGCGGATCCAGGCCGGACCACCCGGCCTGCGGACCTCGTTCCACGCGGTGTTCTCCCCGGACGGCGTCCAGCAGGTCCTGGCCGGCGAGGCGGCCAACTTCCGCAAGGAGAACTCGTTCTACGACGAACTGCGGACCAGCGTCGGCAACGGGCTGCTGACCAGCCAGGACGGCGACTACCAGCGCCAGCGTCGACTGATCCAGCCGCTGTTCACCCGTCGCCGGGTGGACGGCTACGCCGCCGCCGTCGCCGGGGAGGTGGAGTCGCTCGCCGAACGCTGGCGGGCTGCGCCGGGCGGGGTGGTGGACGCCGCGGAGGAGATGTCGCGGTTCGCGATGCGGACGGTCGCGCGGATCCTCTTCGGTGCCGACGTGGAGGAGGCGGTGGCCGTGGTGGCGCACAACTTCCCGGTGCTCGGCGAGTACGTCAAGGAGCGCGGCTTCGCCCCGGTCCGCGTCCCGCGCACCTGGCCGACCCCGGGCAACCGGCGCGGCCTGGAGGCGCAGCGGGCGCTGTACGGGGTCTGCGACCGGATCATCGCCGAACGGGCCGCGCGCGGAGGGGGCGACGAGGACGCGGACGACCTGCTCACGCTGCTCGGGAGGGCGCGCGACGACGACGGGGAGCGGCTGGACCCGGCCGAACTCCGGGACCAGGTCCTGGTGTTCCTGGTTGCCGGACACGAGACCACGGCCGTCTCGCTGGCCTTCGCGCTGCACCTGCTGGCCAAGCACCCCGAACACCGGAAGCTCGCCCAGGAGGAGGCCCGGACCGTCCTGGCCGGACGGGCACCGACGGCGGCGGACCTGGAAGCACTGCCGTACACCACGCGGGTGCTGAAGGAGGCGATGCGGCTCTACCCGGCGGCGGCGCTGGTCGGCCGGCGGGCGGTCGACGAGACCGTCATCGACGGGTACGTCATCCCGGCGGGGGCGCAGGTCGTCGTCGCACCGCTGGTCACCCACCGGCACCCCGACCACTGGGCGGACCCGGAACGCTTCGACCCGGACCGCTTCCTGCCGGAGGAGGAGAGGGCCCGGCACCGCTACGCCTGGTTCCCGTTCGGCGGGGGGCCGCGGGCGTGCATCGGGCAGCACTTCTCGATGCTGGAGTCGGTGCTGACCCTGGGGCTGCTGCTGCGGGACTTCGAAGTGGAGGCCGTGGACCGGCGGGTGGCGCTCGCCCAGGGGATCACCCTGCGGGCGGCGAGCCCGATGCGGATCCGGGTGACGGCCGGGGGCTGACAGCCGGCCGGGCCCGGGCGGCGGACGGATGACAGCGAACAGATGACAGATGGCAGATGACAGTGAACAGATGACAGATTTCAGACTCTGTCGTCTGTTCGCCGTTCGTTGTTTGCTGTTCGCCGGCCGCTGCCGGCTGTCCGCCGCCGGCCGCCGGCCGTTCCGTCAGCCGTCCGGGCATACGACCGGGTTATTCGAACACATCGCTCGCCATTTGCGGGCAGCTTTTCGGATCTTCGGGTGGCCGTTTCCGGCCCCTCGATAGCGTCCCACGCACCCCAGGCCGAAAGCGCACATGCGGCTGGCATATGACGAGACCCGGTCACCACGGACCCGGCCGCCCTCGCCGCCGGTCGCACGGAGTCCGCCCGGCCCGGGTGCCCGGGCGCACCGCGTACCGCCCCGGGCCCGACCGGTCGACCGGAGGTCCGATGGGCACCCTCAACCACCTCACCCTCGGCTGGCTGACCCCTGCCCTCTCGTACCTGATGGCCTGCGCCGGCGCCGCCCTCGGACTGCGCTGCACGCTGCGCGGTCTGGCCGCGAGCGGTGCCGCCCGGAGGAACTGGCTGGTCACGGCGGCTGCCGCGATCGGCTCCGGCATCTGGACCATGCACTTCGTCGCCATGTTCGGATTCACCGTCGACGGCACCGAGCTGCGCTACGACGTCCCGCTGACCGTCCTCAGCCTCGTCGTCGCGGTGCTGGTCACCGGCCTCGGCCTGACCGTCGTCTGCTACGGCGGGCACCGCGGCCTCGCCCTGCTGGCCGGCGGCGTCACCACCGGCATCGGCGTCGCCGCGATGCACTACCTGGGCATGGCCGCCGTACGGATGCACGCCGGTCTGCGCTACGACGCCGGGACGGTCGCCCTGTCCGTCCTGGTCGCGGTCGGTGCCGCCACCGCCGCGCTCTGGGCCGCCGTCACCATCCGCAACGTCCTCGCGGCCGGGGCCGCCGCACTGGTCATGGGCCTCGCCGTCAGCTGCATGCACTACACCGGGATGGCCGCCGTGCACGTCCGGTTGGAGCCGGCCAGGGCAGGCCTCGGCGGGGCCGGCCCGATGGAATTCGTCTTCCCGCTGGCCGTCGGCCTCGGCTCGTTCCTCTTCCTCGCCTCGGCCTTCGTGGCACTCTCACCGACCGTGCGGGAACGGGCCGGCCACCGGGAGGCCGGCGAGCTGGCCATCGAGGAGTTCCCCGCCGCGGCCGCGCGTCCCGCACCCGGACCGCCGGAGCCGGCCTTCCCCGGGCTCGGAGCCGGGGCCGGGCTCTCGGGCGGGACCGCGGAGGGGCTCGGAGCCGGGATCGGGGCCGGGCTCGGGTCCGGGGCTGAGCGGTACGGCGCGGAGCGGCACGACCGAGCGGCCTGAGCGGCGGGACCACACCGTCCGTGCACGTGCTCCCCTCCCCGCTGGGCCCTCCCCACTGAGCCCTTCCCGCTGAGCCCTGCCCAGCACCGCCCGGCCCAGTCCCGCCTCAGCCCCCGTCCTGCCCGAAAGGCTCCTCACCGATGCGAGAAGACCGCGGCGCCGCCCCCGGTGCCCGCCGGGGTGCCCACCCGGGCCCGTCCGTCCGGCCGCCGCACCCCGGAGCCTGGCTGCGCGGCCTTCGCCCCCGCACCGTCCGCGCCCGGATCATCGCCCTGCTGATGGTCCCGGTCGTCTCGATCATCGCCCTGTGGGGGTTCGCCACCGTCACCGCCGCGCAGGGCGTCTGGGACCTCCTGCGCCAGCGCGACGCCCAACGCACCGTGCTCACCCCCGTCGCCGAGGCGGTCGCCGGGCTGCAGGCGGAACGCACCGCGGCCGGGCAGCTGCTGGCGGCTTCGGCGACCGCCCCCACCGCCGCCCGGGAGACCGCCCTGCGCGAGGCCTCGGCGGTCACCGACCGCGCGATCACCCCGCTGTTCCCCGATCCCCGGCACCCCGACGGGGGTTACAACCGCGCCGACGCCCAAGGCCTCGGCGCCGACGCGGCCGCCCGCCTGGACGCCCTCGGCGCCGCCCTCGCGGTCCTGCCCGAGCTGCGCGCAGGGGTGCTGGCCCGGAGCGTCGGCTGGCCCGAGGTGTACGCCGCGTACGGCGAGGCCGTCGACCGGGCACTCGCCGCGGCCGGTGCCGTCGCGCCGCAACAGGAGCACGCGGTCGCGGATGACGTCCGGGTGCTGCTGGAACTGGCGCGCTCGCGCGAGCTGTTGGCCCGCGAGGACGCGCTGCTGCGCGCGGCCCGCTTCTCCGGTGCGCTCGGCGAGGAGCAGCTGCGGGAGTTCTCCGGTACGGCGTTCGCCCGGCGGGAGTTCGAGCGGGGGTCGGCCGCCGACCTGGGCCCCGCCGACCGGGAGGCGCTGCTCGCCGTCACCGGCGGCCGGGACCACC
Source organism: Kitasatospora sp. NPDC059577 (assembly GCF_042735475.1). NCBI lineage: Bacteria > Bacillati > Actinomycetota > Actinomycetes > Kitasatosporales > Streptomycetaceae > Kitasatospora > Kitasatospora sp. NPDC059577. The sequence goes on from NZ_JBHWBZ010000011.1 coordinate 31,096, forward strand.
GCGAGCTGGTCGGGTACGAGGACCTGGTCCGTGCGGCCGCCGACGGTCGTGCGGCCGTGTCGGCCGTGCCGGCGGACCGGTGGGCGATGGTCGCCGGGAACGTCGAGAGCAGCCTGCGCGCCGTCGAGGACCAGGCCGGACGGGTCGCCGCCGAGCGCCGGAACCCCTACGCCCTCGGCCTGTTCACCCCGGCCGGGACGGCGGTGCTGCTCGGCCTGCTCGGCGTGGTGGCGTCGCTGGTGATCTCGGTGCAGATCGGGCGCGGCCTGGTGACCGAACTGATCGGCCTGCGCAACGAGGCACTTGAGCTGGCCGGTCGCAAACTCCCCTCCACCATGCGGAAGCTGCGGGCGGGCGAGGAGGTGGACGTCGAGACCGAGGCGCCGCGGCCGGCCGGCCGGGACGACGAGATCGGCCAGGTGCACCGGGCCCTCGGCACCGTCCAGCGGGCGGCCGTGACGGCCGCGGTTGAGCGGGCCGAGGTGCTGTCCGGGGTCTCCGGGGTGTTCGTCAACCTCGCGCGCCGCAGCCAGGTCCTGGTGCACCGCCAACTCACCTTGCTGGACGCGATGGAGCGCCGCACCGAGGACCCGTCCGAGCTGGCCGACCTGTTCCGGCTCGACCACCTCACCACCCGGATGCGCCGGCACGCCGAGGGCCTGATCATCCTCTCCGGTGCCGCGCCCGGCCGGGCCTGGCGCAAGCCCGTCCCGCTGGTGGACGTGGTGCGCGCGGCCGTCTCGGAGGTCGAGGAGTACGCCCGGGTCGAGGTGCACCCGCTGCCGCGCGCCGCCGTCGTCGGGCACGCCGTCGCCGACCTCGCCCACCTGGTCGCCGAACTGGTCGAGAACGCCACCGGATTCTCCCCGCCGCACACCCGGGTGCACATCCGGGGCGAACAGGTCGGCAACGGCTACGCGTTGGAGATCGAGGACCGGGGCCTCGGCATGGGGCCGGAGGCCCTGAACGCGGCCAACCGCCGGATCGCCGCCGCCGAACGGACCGACCTCTTCGACAGCGACCGGCTCGGCCTGTTCGTGGTCAGCCGGCTCGCCCGGCGGCAGGACGTCAGGATCTCGCTGGTGACCTCCGCGTACGGCGGTATCACCGCGGTGGTCCTGCTGCCGACCGCGCTGCTGGCCGACGGGGCGGCGGTCCGGGCGGCGGGCGATCGGTACCAACCGTACGACCCCGTCGTCGAGTTGGACGTCCGGCCGGGCACTGACGCCGAGCCGGTCCCGGTCGGGAGCGCCCACCCGGGCCGGCCCGACCGGGAGTTCGCCCCGACGGGCGGGAACACCCCGCGCGATGCGGGGGAGACGGGACTTCCGGCGGTGGGTGGGCCGCCGCCGGAGGGTGGGGCGCTGCTGCCGTTCGGTGTCCGGGGGAACGACCCCGGCCCGGTGCGCCGCGCTCCCCTCCGGGCCTCCGGGGCCCGGAGGGCAGACCCGGCTGCGGACGGGGGCCGGGGTGCCGCCGCCCGTCCGCAGTCCGGGCCGCCGCAGCCGAACCGCACCGGACCGGAGGCCACCCCGGCGCCCGGTGGACGCAGGCCCGATCCGGGGCCCGGGGAACTGCCGCGCCGGACCCGTCAGGCGAGCCTCGTGCCGCAACTGCGCGGGGCACCGGGACCGGGCGTGCACACCGGCCGTACGACCGGCACCGCCCCGGACCCGGCCACGGCGCCCGGTACGGGCCCCTCGGGGCGCAGCTCCGGGAGCCACGGCGCGGGAAGCAGCGGCCGGGGAAGTCGCGGTCCGGAGCGTCTCGGACCCGACGGACTCGGGAGCCCCGAACAGCCTGAGCGCCCTGGGCACCCCGGGAATCCCGGAGACCATGAGCGCCCCGGGCATCCCGAGAGCCCCGAGAACCGCAGCCCCGAGAACCGCAGCCCCGAGGCGGCGCGTGCGGCGGTGGCGGCCTTCCGGAACGGGTGGGTGCGTGGCCTACGCCCCGACGGCGGACGGTCCGACCGGCCCGCGGACCGGCCCACGGACCGGTTCGCCGACCAGCCCACCACACGGCGGCCCACCATCCGGCAGCCCGCCGATCCGCCGCCGCAGGGCCCGCGCGGCCCACTGACCCCACCCCGACCCGAAGGAGAGCACCCGTGATCGGCACCACCCACCGCGTAGGAGAGTTGAACTGGATCCTCGACGAGCTGGTCCGGCGCGCCCCCGAGGTGCGCTTCGCCGTGATGCTGTCCGCCGACGGACTGGCCATCGGCACCTCGGCCGGTCTGCCGCGCGAGGACGGTGAGCACCTGGCGGCGGTCGCCTCCGGGTTCCACAGCCTGGCCAAGGGTGCCGGCCGGTACTTCGACGCGGGTGAAGTCCGCCAGACCATGGTCGAGTTGGAGGGCGGATACCTGCTGGTCGCGGCGGCCGGGGAGGGCACCTGCCTGTCCGTGTTCGCCGACTCCCGGGCCGAACTCGGTCTGATCGCCTACGAGACGGCCAGGCTGGTCCGCCGGGTCGGCGAGCACCTGAGCACGGCGCCGCGCGCGGCGGACGGCTGGTGAGCCGGATGCCCCGACCGTCCCCCGAGGGCCCGCCCCCCGGGCGACATCCGGAACACCCGCGGGCCGATCCCGCCCGCCAACCCCGCAACCCGCTCGCCGCCGCCCACCGGGCCCGGTGGTACGACGACGAGGCGGGCCCGCTGGTCCGCCCGTACGCCGTGACCCGGGGGCGCACCGGAACCGGTGGGCGGCAGCTCGACCTGATCGCCGTCGTCGTCTGCGACCTGCCCGACCCGGCGCTCGCCCCGGACGCGCCCGAGCCGCCGGCCGGGCCCGAACAGGCACGCATCCTCGCGCTGTGCCGGGGCACCCCGCTGTCCGTGGCCGAGCTCGCCGCCGAACTCGACCTGCCCGTGGGCGTCGTGCGCGTACTGCTCGGCGACCTGCTGGCGGCCGGGCTCATCCGGGTCAACCGTCCTGTCCCGCCCGCCCTGCTCCCCGACGAGCGCATCCTCCAGGAGGTCATCCATGGACTCCGCGCACTCTGACCAGCGGTCCTGCCCGTCCGGTCCGTCCGCCTCGCCCGGCCCGTTCGATCCGCCGGGGCCCTCCGCGGCGCCCGGGTCGTCCGGGTCGTCCGGGTCGTCCGGGTCGTCCAGGCCGGACCGGGCGTCCCGGGCGTTCGCGACGGAGGACCCCGACGGCACCGTGCTCGCCCTCAAGATCCTTGTGGCGGGCGGCTTCGGGGTCGGCAAGACGACCCTGGTCGGCGCGGTCAGCGAGATCCGCCCGCTGCGCACCGAGGAGCGGCTGACCGAGGTCGGGCGCGGGGTGGACGACCTCGACGGCGTGGAGCGCAAGAGCACCACGACGGTGGCGATGGACTTCGGGCGGATCACCATCCGTGAGGGCCTGGCGGTCTACCTCTTCGGCACCCCGGGACAGGACCGGTTCTGGTTCCTCTGGGACGAGTTGGCCCAGGGCGCGCTGGGTGCCGTGGTGCTCGCCGACACCCGGCGGCTGACGGACTGCTTCCCGGCCGTCGACTTCTTCGAGAACCGGGGCATCCCGTTCGTGGTCGCGGTGAACCGTTTCGCCGGGACCCGGGAGTTCGGCCCGGGTGAGGTCGCTCGCGCGCTGGACCTGGACGCCGGTACGCCCGTGCTGCTCTGCGACGCGCGGCACCGCTCGTCGGGCAAGGAGGTGCTGATCAACCTCGTGGAGCACGCCGGCCGGGTGCGTGCCGCCCGGCTGCTCGCGGATGCCGCGCCGACGGCCCGGGGGTGAGGCGGCGTCGGAGCGGAGGGCCGGCGGCGCTCGGGCGACGGGTTTCAGCGAACAGATGACAGCTGACAGATTTCGAAATCTGTCAGCTGTCATCTGTCATGCGTCATCCGCCGCGGAGTCGGTGGCGCATTGTGGGCGAACGGCTGCGCAAGGTGATGGCGGCGAACTATGATGTGACCTGCGTCACAACATGCCCGATGGTGCCGTGGTCGGGCCCGGTGGGGCGTTCGGGTGCCGATTTCCGGGGAGAACGGCATGGCGGATTGCAGCGGTCGACGGATGGACGGCGAGCCCGGGAAGGGCTTCGGCCCGTGCGGGGCGGGCGGTCGATCGGCCGAGTTCAACCGGGTGTTCACCGACCTCCTGCCCAGGCTCCAGCAGGCGGCCGCCTCGCTCACCGGGAGCCCGCTCGCCGCCGGGGACGTCGTCCACGACGCGTACCTGCGGATCGCCCGCCGGCCGGAGCGCTTCCTCGGCCACCCGCAGCCCTGACCGCCAAGCAGGCCCGCGCCGTGGCGCTGGTCGACCTCGATGGCTACAGCGTCGACGAGGCCGCCGAACTGCTCGGGCTGCACCGCAGCACCCTGGCCGTCACCCGCCGTCGCGCCCACGGGCGGCTGCGCGCCGTCCTCGAACGGGAGCGCGAACGGGGTCGCGGATAACGGCCGGGCGTCGCCCTTCGTGCCGCCGCCCGCCGCCTTGCCCACCGCCTCGCCGTCCGGAGCGCCCGCAGCCCGCCGCCTCGCCGTCCGGAGCGCCCGCCGCCCGGATTGCCGCCGCCCGGCCGTACGACGCACCGAGCTGACGACAAGTCAGCTGATGCGTCCCCCCGGCCCGTACGCTGAAAATCGTGATCACGTACGAGGACCGCCGCCTGCGCGCCCTGGCCGAGGACGGCCGTTGGCACGAGCTGCTCGCCGCCTACCGGCAGGGCCGGGCGGCCGCCGTGGTCGAAGCGGGGGAGGAGACCGCGGCGTCCCTGACCGCGCCGCTCGGCCACCTGATCGCCTACGCGGCGCCGCCCGAGCTGGCCGTCCGACTGTTCGACCGGGACGGCGGCGAGGGCGCGGTCGCCGGGGTGGCCGACCACGATGCCGGCCCGCTCTGGGAAGTGCTGGCGACCCGGCACTCCTGGCTGAGGCTGGCGCCGCTGCTCGGCCCGGCGCCGGTGCGCCGGCTGGTCGCGCACACCCGGGTGCTGCTCGGCGAGGACCTCTCCTACGGGGCCGAGCCCGACCCGGAGGGCGTGCCGCTGCGGCTGGAGCCGTGGGAGTCGGCGGGGTGGGAGGAGTCGGCGAGGGTGCGGGAGTACCTGCCCGGCGGAGGTGCGCGGAGCGCGCTGCTGACCCTGCCGGCCAGTCGGGAGGGGCTCGGGGTGGTGGACCTGCCGGTGTCGGTGGCGCGGACGAACGGTCGGCCCGGTGGGCAGCGGATCACCCGGGCGCTGGGGGAGCTGGGCGCGCTGGCACCGTGGGCGGACGTGGTGTGCGTGCGTGGTGAGGCCCCGCTGGCGGCCGCCCTGCTGGCTCGCGGCCGACGGGTGGTCGGCGGGTACCTGCCGTTCGCGCTCGCCTACCCGGCGCTGGTGCGGGCCGCCGCGGTCGGGCGGGCGCAGGGCTGCGCGCACGGGAGGCTGGGGCTGTGGCGGGCGCTGGTCGCGATGGCCGGGGCGGACGGGCCGGGGTCGGGCGAGGTGAACGCGCTGGTGGAACGGATGCGCTGCTTCACCTGGCAGGAACCGGCGGCCGGGCTGCACCACCTGCACGTCGCGCTGGAGGATCCGGCCAGCGGGGTGGCCTGGGCGGTCAGCGGCTCGCAGGAGCTGTGACCGCCGGGCCGTGGTCGTGAGGGCCGTGACCGCCCGGCCGTGACCGCCCGGCCGTGACCGCCCGGCCGTGACCGCCCGGCCGTGACCGCCCGGCCGTGACCGCCCGGCCGTGACCGCCCGGCCGTGACCGCC
>NZ_JBHWBZ010000011.1:36901-134083 GCF_042735475.1 Kitasatospora sp. NPDC059577
CCGGGCTGTGACCGCCCGGCCGTGACCGCCCGGAGTCGTGGCGGCGGGGTTGCGCGCGGCTGGTCGTACCGGGGTCGGGGGAAAGGAGGACCCCCGGCCCGGCGCCGTTTCCGGGGGTTGGTGGGAGGCGCCGGACCGGGGGAGTGAGGGGGTGCAGTCGCTCAGACGGCGGCGGGCGCGGCGCCCTGGGCGGGGACGGCCTCGGGCGAGGCGTCCGGTGCCGGGCTCCCGGCGTCGGCGCCGTGGTTGTCGACCAGGGTGAGTTCGTCGAACGGCACCTCGCCCGCCAGCACCCGGCGGGCGCGCTCGGCGTCGAGCTCACCGGTCCAGTGCCCGATCAGCACGGTCGCGACGGCGTTGCCCGCGAAGTTGGTGAGTGCGCGGGCCTCGGACATGAAGCGGTCGATGCCGACGATCAGGCCGACCCCGTCGACCAGCGCGGGCTTGTGCGACTGCAGCCCGCCCGCCAGCGTGGCGAGTCCGGCGCCGGTGACCCCGGCCGCCCCCTTGCTCGCGATCACCATGAACACCAGCAGCGAGAGCTGCTCGCCGATCGACATCGGCTTGTCCATCGCCTCGGAGATGAAGATCGACGCCATCGTCAGGTAGATCGCGGTGCCGTCGAGGTTGAAGCTGTAGCCGGTCGGCACGGTGATGCCGACGACCGGGCGGCTGACGCCCAGGTGCTCCATCTTGGCGATCAGGCGGGGCAGGGCGCTCTCGGAGGAGGAGGTCGAGAGGATGAGCAGGAACTCGCGGCCGAGGTACTTCAGCAGCGCGAACACGTTGACCCCGGCGACCAGGCGCAGCAGGGTGCCCAGCACGACCACGACGAACAGCGCGCAGGTCAGGTAGAAGCCGATCATGATGACCGCGAGGCTCTTCAGCGCCGCGGTGCCGGTGGCGCCGACCACGGCCGCCATCGCCCCGAAGGCGCCGATCGGCGCGACCCACATGATCATCGCCATGACCCGGAAGACCAGCCGCTGCACGTGCTCGATCCCGCGCAGCACCGGGGCGCCGACCGGGCCCATGGCCTGCAGGGCGAAGCCGGTGAGCAGGGCGACCAGGAGGGTCTGCAGCACCTTGCCCTGGGTGAGGGACGAGAACATGGTGTCGGGGATCATCCCGAGCAGGAAGTCGGTGGTCGACTGGGAGCCGCCGGCCGCCGCCTGGGCGTGGCCGGACTTGGCGAGCGCGGCGGTCAGGTGCAGGCCGCCGCCGGGCTCCAGGAGGTTGCCGACGACGAGGCCGATGGCCAGTGCGACGGTCGACATGAGGAGGAAGTAGCCGAGGGCGAGGCCGCCGACCTTGCCGACCTTCGCGGCCTTGGTCACCGAGCCGATGCCCAGCACGATGGTGCAGAAGATCACCGGGCTGATCATCATCTTGATCAGGTTGACGAAGCCGGTGCCGACCGGCTTGAGCTCCACGGCGAAGCCGGGGGCGGCCAGTCCGACCACCACACCCGCGACCACCGCGGCGATCACGGCGAGGTAGAGGTAGTGGGTCCGGTCCTTGCGTCTGGGTCCCCCCGCCGTTGCGGCTCCAGCGATCGACATCTGCGGCTCCTTCGCCCTGCAGTCCTGGCGGCCCCGGGTGGTGGGCCGATCCGACTATGGGCCGGGGCGTGACGGAGGTCACGTTTGCGTTCATAGAGTTCACGGTTGCTGCACCGGGGTCCGCCGCGCCCTGCGTGGTGCACACTGGCTGGCATGTCCGAGCGCACCGCCCCCACCGCCCGGCGCCGTCGGCTCCCCCTGCACCGCCTGCTCCGCCCGTCGCGCCCGCACGGGCCGGCCCGCCCACACGGTTCGTCGCGCCCGCACGGTTCGTCGCGCCGGCCGCGGCTGCTGCCGCGTCGGTTGGTCCGCAGCCTGGCCGGGCAGCTGTTCGTCGTCCAGGTGGTGATCGTCGCCGCCGTGGTCGCGGGCGGTGCGGTCCTCGCATACCTCTTCACCGCCGACCGGAACGAGCGCGCGGCCCGTAACCAGGTCACCGCGGTCGCCCACGCCGTCGCCGACTCGCCGTCCGTCCGGGCGGCCGTGACCGGCCCCGACCCGACCACGGTGCTCCAGCCGTACGTCGAGCAGGTGCGGACGGACACCGGGGTCTCCTTCATCACCGTCATGGACACCGACGGCGTCCGCTGGACCCACCCGCTGCCCGAACAGATCGGCAAGCGCTACCTCGGGCACATCGACTGGGCGCTCGCCGGGCAGACCCGCAGCGAGACGTACACCGGCACGCTCGGCCCGTCCGTCCGGGTGGTCACGCCGGTGTGGGACGACCGGCACCGGGTGGTCGCCCTGGTCAGCGTGGGCCTCACCGTCGAGTCGATCTCCGCGCAGCTCAGCGGTCCGCTGATGGCCCTGGTCGGGGTGGCGGTGGCCGCGCTCGCGCTCGGCGGCGCCGGCACCTACCTCGCCAACTCCCGCCTGCGGCGCCACACTCACGGCATGGGACCGGACGAGCTCAGTCACCTCTACGAGTACCACCAGGCCACGCTGCGCTCGGTGCGCGAGGGGCTGGTCCTGCTCGACCGCTCGCACCGCGTCGTGCTGTGCAACGACGCCGCCCGCGAACTGCTCGGCCTGACCGGCGACGTGGACGGGCGGGAACTCGCCGGGCTGGGGCTGCCCGAAGCGCTGGTGGCGGCCGTCCTGGGCGGGGAGCCGGTCCGGGACGAGGTGCACCTCACCGCCGAGCGGGTCGTGGTGCTCAACACCTCCACCATCGGCACCGGCCTCGGCCGGGTCGTCACCCTCCGGGACCACACCGAACTGCAGTCGCTCAGTGGCGAGTTGGACTCCGTGCGCGGCTTCACCGAGGCGCTCGGAGCCCAGGCGCACGAGGCCGCCAACCGGCTGCACGCCGTCGTCTCGCTGATCGAACTCGGCCGCCACGAACAGGCGGTGGAGTTCGCCACCGCCGAACTCGAACTCGCTCAGCAGCTCACCGATCGGGTGGTCGCGGCGGTGAGCGAGCCAGTGCTGGCCGCACTGCTGCTCGGCAAGGCGGCCCAGGCAGCCGAGCGGGGAGTGGAGTTGACCCTCACCGAGGACAGCCGGATCGACGACGGGGTGCTCCCGCCCGGACTCTCCGCCCGGGACCTGATCACCGTGCTCGGCAACCTGATCGACAACGCCGTGGACGCCGCCATCGCCGGGGCCGCGCAGAGCCCCGTCCCGCCGGAGGTCACCGTCACGGCGCGGATCGACGGCGCAGGCTCGCGTGACGCCGGTTCGCGTGATGCCGGTTCGTGTGATGCCGGTTCGTGTGACGGCGGCGAACTCGACGGTGGTGCGCGCGGCGGTGTCGGGGCGGGTGCGGACGGCGACTGCCTGTTGCTGCGGGTCGCCGACACCGGCGCGGGCATCGACCCCTCGGCCGTCGAGGACGTGTTCCGGCGCGGATGGAGCACCAAGCAGGACGGCCGCGGGCACGGCCTCGGCCTGGCGCTGGTCGCCCAGGCCGCCCGGCGCAACGGCGGCACCGTCGAGGTCGGGCGGCAGGTCGGGGCGGTGCTGACGGTCCGGCTGCCGCTGGCCGGCCGGTCGGCGGGGGCGGCTGAATCGGTGGGGCCGGTTGAGTCGGTCGCCCCGGCGGCGACGCCGGAGCCGGTGGGGCCGCCGGGGCGAGCGGGCGAGCGGGCGGGGCAAGGGCCGGCATCGGACGGTCAGGGGCGTGCCGGGCGCGCACCGGAAGGAGTCCTGGCATGACCCCCCACGGCGGAACCGGCCCGGCGGGGATCTCCGTGCTGGTCGTCGAGGACGACCCGGTCGCGGCCGCCGCGCACACCCTGTACGTCGAGCGCGAGCCCGGCTTCCACGCCGCCGGCACCGTCCACAGCTGCGCCGACGCGCTGCGTTTCCTGGACCGGGCCCGCGCCGCCGGGACCCCGGTCGACCTCACCCTGCTCGACCTCTACCTGCCGGACGGCCACGGCCTGCAGCTGTGCCGGACGCTGCGCGCAGCCGGCCACAGCACCGACGTCATCGCGGTGACCTCCGCCCGCGACCTCGCCATGGTCCGGCAGGCGGTCTCGGCGGGAGTCGTGCAGTACCTGCTGAAACCGTTCAGCGCCGCCGCCCTGCACGACCGCCTGGAGCGTTACGCCCGCTACCGCGACAGCCTCGGACGCACCGGCGAGGCGACCGGCCAGGACGAGGTGGACCAGGCGTTCGCCCTGCTCCGCACCCCCGAGCGCAGCACCCTGCCGAAGGGGCTGAGCGCGCCGACCCTGGACACGGTCGCCTCCGTGCTGCGGGAGGCCGCCACGGGACTGTCGGCGGCTGCCGCGGGCACTGCCGCCGGGGTCTCGCGGATCACCGCACGCCGGTACCTGGAGCACCTGGTGGACACCGGGCGGGCGGTGCGGGAGCCGCAGTACGGCAACGTCGGGCGGCCGGAGCTCTGCTACCGGTGGAAGGCGAAGGCCTGAGCGCTCCGGGGCCGGCGACGTGACCGCCCGGTGGCGTGGCGGTTCGGCGGTGCTGCCCGCCGTGGGCGCGCCCCTCGCGGGGTGCGGTTCCCCCGGGGGCGTGCCTTCCGTACTTCTCCGGGTCGCGCTCTTCCGGGTTGCGTCCTTTCGGGCCGTGACCTTTCGGTGCGGCGGTCGTTGGAAGGGCCGGGGGCGTCGAGGAGCGGGGCGAGGCGGAATCGGGAGAGGTTCACTCGCGCGGGTGATTTTGGGTGCCCCGCTGGCATCCCTCCAGGTCAGGACCGGTAAAGTTAGGCTTACCTAACTTCTCCTGGGGGTTTGTCGTGTCGCTCGCTGCCGTACCCGTCCAGGCCGCCTCCGGAGCCCCGGCCGCCGGTGAGGCCATCCTGCGCCGTCAGCGCGTCCGCGAGTCCGCCGCCAGGACGTACGCCCGCTCCTTCCCGATCGTCCCGGTCCGCGCCAACGGCATGACGGTCGAGGGCGCCGACGGGCGGCGCTACCTGGACTGCCTCTCCGGTGCCGGCACCCTCGCCCTCGGCCACAACCACCCCGTGGTGCTGGAGGCCATCCGCCGCACCCTCGACAGCGGCGCCCCGCTGCACCTGCTCGACCTCGCCACCGCCGAGAAGGACGACTTCACCAGCGCCCTGTTCGACAGCCTGCCCGCCGAGTTCGCCACCCGCGCCCGCGTGCACTTCTGCGGCCCGGCCGGGACGGACGCCATCGAGGCCGCGCTCAAACTGACGCAGACCGCCACCGGCCGCTCCGGCGCGCTCGCCTTCACCGGCGCGTACCACGGCATGACCGCCGGCGCCCTCGCGCTCACCGGCAACGTCGCCGTCAAGGAGCCCCTGCCGAGCGGCGGCGAGGTCGTCCGGCTGCCCTACCCGTACGGCTACCGCTGCCCGTTCGGCGTCGGCGGCGAGGCCGGCGCCGACCTCGCCGCGACGTACGTCGAGCGGCTGCTGGACGACCCCTCCGGCGGTGTGGTGCCGCCCGCCGCCATGGTCCTGGAAGCCGTCCAGGGCGAGGGCGGCGTCGTCCCCGCGCCCGACGGCTGGCTGCGCGAGATGCGCCGGATCACCGCCGAACGCGGCATCCCGCTGATCGTGGACGAGGTGCAGACCGGCGTCGGCCGCACCGGCGCGATGTGGGCGGTCGAGCACAGCGGCGTCGTCCCGGACGCGATGGTGCTCTCCAAGGCCATCGGCGGCAGCCTGCCGCTCGCCGTCGTCGTCTACCGCGAGGACTACGACGGGTGGCGGCCCGGCGCCCACACCGGCACCTTCCGCGGCAACACCCTCGCCATGGCCGCCGGGGCCGCGACCCTCCGGTACGTCGCGGCGCACGGACTGGTCGAGCGGGCGGCCGTCGTCGGCGAGCGGATGACCGCCCGGCTGCGGGCACTCGCGGACGAACTGCCGGTCATCGGCGACGTGCGCGGGCGGGGGCTGATGGTCGGCGTCGAACTGGTCGACCCCACGGTCGAGGCCGACGCCTGCGGGGCCCACCCGGCGGACCCGGCACTCGCCGTACGGGTGCGGGAGGCGTGCCTGGAACGGGGCCTGATCGTCGAACTCGGCGGCCGCCACGACGCGGTGCTGCGGCTGCTCCCTCCGCTCACCATCACCGACGAGCAGGTGGCGGCGGTGCTGGAGCGGCTGGCGGAGGCCATCGCGGCCGCGGCCGAGGCCGGGTCCGGGCCGTCGACCGGGTCCGGGCCGTCGACCGGTTCCCGCTCCCGGGCCGGGGCGGCGACCCGGGCCCCTGCGGTGCCGTCGGCGGGTGGTGCGGGGGAGACGCAGCGGTGAGCGGCCTCGGGCCCGGACCGGTCGGGCTGCCCGGCGGCGAGACCCCGTCGGACGCCCTCGCCGGCGGCGCCGCCGGACCGGGCGCCCTCGCGCCGCTGCTCGCCACCGTCCTCGACGCCCTCGACACCGGCATCGCCATGCGGTCCGGGCCGTTGCCGGCGGGCAGCCCCGCCGAGATCGCCGCGCTCGTCGCCGACGCCCTGGCCACGACCGGCGGCCGCGGCGCACTCGCCCGGCTCACCGAACTCCTCGCCTACGGAGCGGCCGACCCCGCCGACCCGGCCTGCGCCGCCCACCTGCACTGCCCGCCGCTCGCCGTCGCCGCCGCGGCCGACCTCGCCGTGAGCGCCCTCAACCCGTCCCAGGACTCCTGGGACCAAGCCCCCGCGGCCACGGCGCTGGAGACCGCGCTGCTCGCCGAACTCGCCGAACTGGTCGGCTACGACCCGCGGCGCTCCACCGGGGTGCTCACCTCCGGCGGCACCGAGTCCAACCTGATGGGGCTCATGCTGGCACGCGACCAGAAGCTCGACGGCATCGTCGAGTTGGACGGGATCCCGGCGGGCGTCCGGCCCTGCATCCTCGCCTCCGAAGCCGCGCACTTCTCCGTCCAGCGCGCCGCCGCGCTGCTCGGGCTCGGCGAACGCGCCGTCGTCCCCGTCGCCGTCGACCGGCGGCTCCGGATGAGGGAGGAGGAGCTGGAGCGGTCACTGGCCGAGGCCAGCTGGGCGGGCCGGACCCCGATCGCCGTCGTCGCCACCGCTGGCACCACCGACACCGGCGCCGTCGACCCGCTCGTCGCCGCCGCCGACCTCGCCGCCCGCTACGGCGCGTGGCTGCACGTCGACGCCGCGTACGGCGGCGGGGCCCTGCTCTCCGACCGGCTCGCCCCACTGCTCGACGGCATCGCCCGCGCCGACTCGGTCTCCCTCGACTGGCACAAACTCGGCTGGCAACCGGCCGCCGCCGGCGTCTTCCTGGTCCGCCGCGCCGAGACCTACGTCTCGCTCGCCCGCCGTGCCGAATACCTCAACCCGGTCGACGACGAGCAGGCCGGTTACCCCAGCCTGCTCGGCCGCTCCCTGCGCACCACCCGCCGGGCCGATGCCTTCAAGCTCGCCGTCACGCTGCGCACCCTCGGGCGCGACGGCCTGGGACGCCTCGTCGACACCTGCCACGACCTCGCCCTGGCCGCCGCCGACGCCGTCCGCGCCGACGCGTCCCTCGAACTCCACGCCGACCCCGTCCTCACCGTCCTCCTCTTCCGCTACCGCCCGCCGGGTGTGACGGACGGTGAGGCGCTGGACGAGATGAACGGCCGCCTGCGGCGGTTGCTGCTGCGCACCGGGCGGGCGGTGGTCGGGCGCACGGAGCTGCCGGGGGAGGGGCCGGGGCGGGTGCGGCTGAAGCTGACACTGCTGAACCCGCACACGACGGTGGGGGAGGTCGGGACCCTGCTGCGGGAGGTGGTGGGTGCGGGCCGCAAGGTGGCGGGCGAACGCGCCGGATAGCCCGCCACGGGGTGACGGGCCAGGCGGGGTGCGACGGGCCAGGCGGGGTGCGACCCGGGTGATGCACGGCCGGGGGGCACGGCCAGGGGCGTAGAGCCCGGGCCGGGGACGGGTCCCGGGCGGGACGAGGCCCGGCCCGCGGAGTGGGGCCGGGCCGGGGGCGGGCCGGGGGCGGGTCAGGCGCCCATGAGGATCCCGCGGGTGAGTTCCCAGGTGTGGGGGTCGGCGGCGACCAGGAGGCCGTCCTCGCAGCCGGGGGCCTCGGGGCGGTACGGGCTGCCGTCCAGGCGGGCGGAGACGCCGCCGGCCTCGGTGACGAGGAGGGAGCCGGGGGCGTGGTCCCAGGGGAGGGTGCGCCAGTAGAGGAGGAAGTCGAAGCGGCCCTCGATGACGTCGGGGTACTCGATCCCGGCGGCGTGCCGGCCGGGGGAGACGTCGCCGAAGGCGGTGCAGTTGGCCTGCAGGCGGCGGCGGTGGTCGGGGTCGAGGTAGCGGCTCTTCACCGAGCCGCGCAGCTCGGCGGCGTCCCGCGGTGCCGGCGGGCGGGTGAGGCGCTCGCCGTCGCGCCAGGCGCCGGCGCCCAGTTCGGCGCGGTACGCCGTGGCGGTGGCGGGCTGCCAGATCCAGGAGGCGACGGTCCGGCCGTTGCGGACCAGGGAGCACATCACCGCGTACTCGGGGCGGCCGGCGACGAAGTTGGCGGTGCCGTCGACCGGGTCGACCAGCCAGGCGGCGGGCTCGTCGTGGAGGGCCCGGGCGAGCGAGGGGTCGGCGGCGACGGCCTCCTCGCCGACCACGGGGACGGGCAGCAGCTCGTGCAGGCGGCGGGCGATGATGGCCTCGGCCTCGCGGTCGGCGACGGTCACGACCTCGCCGGGTGCCTTCTCCATCACCTCGCCGGCGGCCAGCGCCCGGAAGCGCGGCTCCACCGCCTCGGCCGACGCCTCGGCGAGTATCTCCGCCACCTTGTCCATCAGCACGTTCGCGCTCCCTTCGCTGTGTACCACTCTCCCACGAGTGCGGGAAGGGGGCGGCGGCGGCCGGGGGCGCGGACAGTCGACAGCCCGGCGAACCTCAGCTGACGGGTGGCGGACGGCCGTCGACGGCCGACGGCTGACAGATGACAGCTGACAGATTTCGAAAGTTGTCAGCTGTCATCTGTCACCCGTCCGTCGTTGCTCGCCCGCCGTGCGTCGCCGCTGTGCGGTGCCCCGTCAGCCACGAGGTACCGGCTCCCGTCACCCGCCCAGGTAGTGGAACCCGGGGCGAGGGTGCATCAGGAACTCGTGGTGCGAGATGTTCCACGCGTACGCGCCCGCCATGGCGAACAGCACGCGGTCCGCCGCCCGCAGTCCCGCCGCGCCCTCGGCCGCGCGGGCGAGGACGTCCTTCGGGGTGCAGAGCTGTCCGGCCAGGGTGGCGCGGCCGGTGGTGACGGCGGGGCGCGGCCATGGGTGCGGCCAGGCGTCCACCGGGAGCACGTCGAAGGGCTGCGAGTGTCCCCGGGTCGCCGGGGTGCGCAGGTGGTGGGTGCCACCGCGGACCACCGCGAAGTCCTCGCCGTGGCTCTGCTTCACGTCCAGCACCTCGGTCGCGTACCAGCCGCAGTGGGCGGTGAGGGCGCGGCCGGGCTCGATCCGCAGGGTGAGTCCGGGGCGGGCGTCGAGCAGCTCGGCCAGGCCCTCGCCGAAGGCCGTCCAGTCGAAGCGCGCGACCGGGTCCTCGTAGTCCACGGCCATTCCGCCGCCGATGTTGACCTCCGCGAGCGGGAAGCCGTGCCGCTCCGCCAGCGCGGCCGACCAGGTGACGATCTGAGCGGCGACCGACAGCTGTTCCTCCGCGGCCAGCCCGCTCGCCAGGTGGGCGTGCACGCCGCGCAGGCGCAGCTGCCGACCCGTCGGGCCGTCGCCGGTGAGCAGCCGGACGCACTCCTCGGTCTGTTCCGGGTCCAGGCCGAAGGGCGTCGGCCGTCCGCCCATCGCGAGCGGCACCGCATCGAGCGCGTCCGTGGTGACCGCCAGGTTGACCCGCAGCAGCACGTCCACGACGGCGTCCGGCCGGTCCGCGAGCACGGCGGCGAGCCGGTGCAGCTCCTGCTCGCTCTCGACGTGCCAGCGGTGCACCCCCGCCTCCACCGCGGCGGCGATCTCGGCGGGGGTCTTGCCCGGTCCGCCGAAGGCCAGCAACGCGTCCGGCACGACGGCCCGGACGTGTGCCAACTCGCCGCCGCTGGAGACCTCGTAGCCGTCCACGGCGTCGCGCAGCGCGGCGAGCAGCGGTGCTTCCGGGTTGGCCTTGGCGGCGTAGTACAGCTCGACCCGTTCGGGCAGGGCGGCCCGGACGGCGGCGGCGTGTGCGCGCAGTGCGGTCAGGTCGTAGACGTAGGCGGGCAGTTCGTCGGCCGCGAGGGCGGCGACGTGGCTGCGGACGGTCTCGGTCATCGGGCGGCGCTCCCGGCGGGCAGGCGGGCGGGCAGGTGGGCGGGCACGTCGGTGGGCACGTGGGCGGGCATACGGGCGGCCTCGGCGAGGACGGAGCCCGCCAGCGGGGAAGGCATCCGGACGTAACCGGCCTCGCGGTCGGCCTTGCGCTCCCAGCGGGTCAGCAGGTTGGCCTTGGCGGGCAGCGGGACGCCGGCGAGCAGCGCGCGCAGCCGGGGCGGGCAGCCGTGGGCGGCGGCGTACTCCTCCAGGGTGTCCCGGACGGTCTGCCAGAGCGCGCACTCCTGCTCGGGGTGGCGGTCGGCGAGGGCGGCGAGCAGCTCGGAGACGTGGTTGACCAGGAGGCAGTAGACCACCCGGTCCCAGCCGCGCTCGGCGTCGTACGTCATCGGGCCGGCCACCTCGGGCGGGAGGGCGGCGAGGACGTCGGCGTTGTGCTCGGGGACGAGCTTGGTGCCCTCCAGGTCGCGGAAGAGCACCTGGACGGGGCGGCCGTCGGCGTCCACACCGATCAGCACGTTCTGCAGGTGCGGCTCCAGCACCACGCCGTGGTCGAAGTAGGCGGCCAGGACCGGCGGGACGAGCAGCCGCAGGTAGGCGCGCCACCAGTCGAGCGCGGCCGTGCCGTCCGAGTCCTCGACCGGGGCCCGGTCCGAACCGCCCTCCAGCAGCCGGGAGATGTGGGCGGAGCTGGTCGGGTGTTCGTCGGCGACGGCGGCCGCGAGCAGCGGGGTCACACCGGGCCGCAGCACGCCGTCGAAGCCCTCGCGGACGATCAGGCCGAAGCCCTCGTACAGCGCCCGGTCGGGGAGGCCGTCGGCGCCGGGCAGGGCGAGGGTGCGGAAGGCCGGCTCGCGCAGCATCGCGGCGTCGGGGAAGCGCCGGGCGAGGTCGGCGAACACCGGGGCGAGCAGCCGGGTGAGCGCGACGGCGCCGATGAGCTCGTAGGCGGCGTTCTTCCGCAGGCAGTTGGTGATGCGGACGTCGAGGCTGAACTTCAGGAAGGCGCCGGCGCCGTGCAGGGTGCGCACCGAGGCGGTGGCGGTGAACCGTTCGCCGCGCGGGCCGAGGTCGAGGACGTCGCCCCGGGCCATGGCCTCGCGCAACAGCGGCTGTTCGCCGATCAGTTGGTACTGCCAGGGGTGGACGGGAAGCAGCCGGTAGCCGGCCGGCACCTCGCCGAGCCCGTCCAGCAGGGCACTGACGCCCGCGTCCAGCGACTCCTCGGCCAGCAGCTCGGCACGGACGGCGAGGTGGCGCAGCGGGAAGTCGGCGCGGGACTCCGGGGCGTAGTGGCGCCAGTCGCCGCGGACGGCCGATCGGGACTTGGGGGCCGGGTGGAAGCGGTGACCGAACAGCAGTGCCTGCTCGGACTCCAGGTAGCGGTCGGGCCCGGCGGCCGGCCGGTGCTCCAGGCCCTGTCGGACGCCGTCATGACTGGACGTCACCTGGTCGAGGAACTCCTCGTTGACGGTGCCGGTGCGCAGCTCCAGCTCGTCCTGGACGTACTCGGCCAGCTCCTGCCAGCCCAACTCAGCCCATTCGCCGTCCCGTTCGACCTCGACCGGCCCGGTGAAGCGGTGCGCGCCGAGCAGCGAGGTGCGGCGCAGGGTGACCCGCAGCAGGGCGCCGCGCCGGGGCAGGCGCAGCAGCAGGCGGCCGTCGTCGGCGGCGGTCTGGTGCTCGGGTGCGGAGACCTCGCGCAGCAGGCAGTTCAGCAGGGTGTGGACCACTGCCTCGTCAGCGGTGGGGAGTTCACCGGATCGGAGTGCGGGGGCGGCCGGCTCGCGGTTCGCCGACCCGGTGGTCATCGGCTGAGCGGTCATCTGCCGGGCGGCCGTCGTCTCGGTGGACATCTGCCGGTCGGACGTCTGCCGGTCGGTCATCTGCCGGTCGGTCATCGGCTCGGTGGTCATCGGTTCGGCGGTCATCGGCGACTCCAGCGCTGGCGCAGGGACGGAAGGGTGAGTGCGGTGGCCGCGACGGCGGCCAGCAGGGCGGCGGCGGTTCCGGCCACCACGGGGGCGGCGGCACCGAACCGCCCGTTGGCCAGCGCGGCGACGGCGCCGGCGGCGACGGCGCCACCCTTGGAGACGAGTTCGAGGGTGCCGAACATCCGGCCGGGCGGGCGGCCCTTGGCGGCGCCGGCGGCGAGCACGGCGAGGCAGACGAGGCCCAGCGTGAGTCCGGCCCCGAGCAGCAGGCGGACGGCGACGAACACGGGCAGCGAGTACGCGACGGCGTGTCCGGCCAGGCCGAGCGCCACGAGGCCGAAGCCGAGCGCGATGCCGGTGTGCGGGCGGAAGTCGAACACCCGGTGGGTGCGGGCGGCGAACACCAGGTAGCACAGGTGGGGCAGGGCGAAGAGCACGCCGGTGGTGGTGCCGTCCACGCCGGGCAGGCGCTGTTCGGCGAGCGCGATGAGGTACGGGAAGGAGATGACCGTCGCGAAGACGAAGGCGAACTCGAAGACGTAGAGCGTCAGGAGCGGCGCCGTGGCGGACTTCACGGGTGCCCGGTCGGCGGTGGCCGTCGGGGCCTCCGGGCATTCGGGTTCGGGCAGCAGTGAGAGGAACACCGCTGCGGTGAGCGGGAGTACGGCCATCACCAGGTACTGGCGGTGCGGGTCGATCCACGGCGAGAGCGCCCCGACCAGGATCGGCGCGGCCACCAGGGCCGCCCGCGCGCTGCCCTGCATCAGGGTGAGCGCGCGGGAGAGCCGGGACCCGTCGAGCGCGGCGGCCAGGTAGCCGTTGGTGGCGGCGAAGGTGCCGCCGAGGAAGCCCTGGAGGACCAGGGCGAGGGTGAACGCGGGCAGGCTGTCGGCCGCGCCGGCCAGCAGGAAGGAGACGGTGAGCCCGAGTTGGGCGCGCAGCAGCAGCCGCTTGCGGCCGAAGCGGTCGGCCAGCCGGCCCCACAGCGGTGCGCCGAGCCCGCTGAACACCGTCGGCACGATGTACAGCACGCCCGCCCAGCTGGCCTGCGGGTCGCCGAGCGAGGGCAGGATCGCGGTCAGGTACGGCGGCAGGCCGAGCGCGGCGAAGGAAGCGACGAAGTAGCAGGCCGCGACGGCGTGCACCTGGCGCCGATCGAGCCCGCCGGAGTGTGCGGCGGAGGGAGACGACTGCTGAGGCAGTGTCTCCACCGTCATCGGACGGCCCTGTCGGTGCCCGGGGCGTGGCGCACGGTCTCACGCGCGGAGTCCGGAACGTGCTCCTGTGCGGGCTCGCGTGCGGTGACCCGTGCGGGCTCGCGTGCGGAGCCCCGTGCGGGCTCGCGCGCGGAGTCGCGCAGGTAGTTGGGGCCGCTGGTGTAGTGCTTGTTGATGTCGGCGGCGCCCGAGCGCTGCTTGCTGAGCAGCGTTCCGGCGGTGACCATGGCCTTGACCGGCAGGCGTTCGGCGTCCAGCAGGGCCGCCCGCAGCGGCGCGCCCACCGGCCCGAGCCGGTCCACGGCCTCCGCCGTGCGCTTGCGCAACAGGGTGAGGGTGTCGATGAGTTCGGCCCGGCCGTGGTCGGCGAGGCCGAAGGCGAGCGAGCCGGTGCACAGGTGTCCGGTGATGGTGGCGAAGAGGTCGGTGAGCGCGCGGTCGTCCCCGCCGAAGATCCGCGCGTCGTCGAAGTCGTCGACGGCGGGTGCCAGTTCGCCGAGGGAGGCGGCCATCCGCGCGGTGTGCACGCGCGGGCCGTCGTCGTCCTTGTAGAGCAGCCGCAGGCCGTCCCGGTCGAGCACCAGTGAGGTGTTCTGCTGGTGGGACTCCAGGGCGATGCCGTAGCCGAACAGCGTGGTCTGCCAGTCCAGCAGCAGTTCGAGCAGGGCGTCGTAGCAGGCCAGGACGTCGCCGCCGTGGTGGCGGTCGGCGAGGTGGTCGAGGACCAGGCGGCCGTCGGGCGCGGGGGCCAGCAGGGCCGCCAGCGGCACGGTCGCCGCCTGCTCCAGCCCGGCCGGGTAGCGGCGCAGCAGGACGGCCAGCAGCTCGTGTCCGGCGTGCGCCCAGGTCTGCTCGTCGGCGTGCAGGATCCGGTCGGCGAACCGCGGTTCGCGCTCCAGCACGGCCTCGATCAGCCGCTGGCCGGCCGCGCCGTCGAGCAGCGTGCCGGGCTTGATGGTGCGGCGGTTGAGGCGGCCCAGGGTGGCGGTGGCGAGCGGGAGCTTGAGGTGGCAGGTGGGGTCGTCGGCGACGGCGACGGTGCGCATGGACAGGGTCGGGACGACGGTCAGGTACGGCCGGTCGGCGAGCACCGCGCGGCCGGCCAGGCCGGTGGCGGCCAGCGCCTCGTCCAGCGGCGCTCCGACGGTGAGCGGGTGGACCGGCAGGGTGGCCCAGCCGTCTCCCGGGCAGCGGTCGCCGAGGCCGAGCCAGGCCGGGGTGGGCCACCAGCTCGGCAGCGGACGCTCGCCGTGGACGGTCAGCGCGCCGACCGGCACGGCCAGCCAGCGCAGTTCGAAGGCCGGGTGGAACTCGGGTGCGTAGGAGCGCAGTTCGGTCTCGGTGAGGCCGGAGCGGCCGCGCGCGGTCGGGTAGACCGGGTGGTCGAGGTAGGCGGCCAGGGTGTCGTGGCCGAGCGCGGCGGCGGGGCCGGTCCAGTCGGCCGGGTCGGCGCCGTACAGGTCGGTCAGCCGGTCGTGCACCTCGGCGCGGTTCCGCTCGTGCAGTTCCATGGTGGCGAGGGTCTGCCGGCACTCCTCGGCGAAGGCGGTCCAGCCGGGCCGGTCCTCGGCCTCGGCCAGTGCGGAGAGGGCCGTCACGACGGTGTCCGGGCCGGTGAGGCGGCGCCCGTCGAGGTCCAGGAGCGGCAGCCGGGCGGCGTACTCGCACTGGAAGCCCTCCGGGGCCACCGGCAGGGCGAGGCGGGCCTCGGGGACGGTCAGCCAGGGGCCGTCCGGGCGGTCCTCGACGGCGCCGCGGGTGCGCAGGCCGAGGACGTCCTCGCGCAGCAGGGTTGAGAGCACCCGGAGGGTGAGCTGTTCGGCGGCGGACGCGGGGCCTGCGGACGCGGGGCCGGCAGACACCAGGCCGGCGGCCGAGGAACCGGCGGCCGAAGGGACAGTGGCCGGAGGGGTGGCGGTGGCGGGATGGTCCCGGGTGGCTGCGGGACGGTCTCCGGTGGTCACGGGGTGATCTCCCAGCGGTTGGCCGCGAGGAAGCGGGCGACGGCGGCGTCCACCGCGCCCTGGTCGGTGCCGACGGCCCAGATGACGCCCAGGTAGTCCCGGTTGGTGCGGTAGTGCTCGTGGCGTTCGCCGAGCGGGCGCAGTGGGCGGTAGGCGAGCCGGACGCCGTCGCGCTCCTCGTCGTACGGGCCCGGGGCGGTGGTGAGGACGCCGGCGCGGTCGGCGCAGATCAACTCGTTGCGGGCCCGGCGCGGGGTGGCGGCGCACCGGTCGGACAGGTCGCCGGGCAGGACGCGGCCCAGGTGGACCCCGAGGACGAGCTCGAACAGGGGAATGTCGAGGATCTCGGCGAGCATCAGGTCGCACTGGTCGCCGATCGCCCGGTAGTTGACCTCGATGATCCGGGCGCGGCCGTCCGGCTGGAGCACGAACTCCGTGTGGCAGACGCCGAAACCGACGCCGAGCGCGTCGAGTTGGGCGAGCACCTGGTCGACCACCGGTTGCGGGTGCGCCGGGACGAAGGTGAGCAGTTCCTCGATGAAGTCCGGCGGCGGGGAGAGCCGGGTACGGAAGCCGCCGAGGACGTGCCGACGGTGGCCGTCGCCGAGGGTCTCCAGCGTGTACAGCTGCCCGTCCAGGAACTCCTCGACCACCAGGGTGGCGCCGGCCCTGCGGTGCTGGATCTCCTTGCAGCGCTGGGCGAGTTCGGCGGCGTCGGAGACCAGGGTGACGTCCTCGCTGGCCACCCCCTCGCGCGGCTTGACCACGCAGGGGAACGGCGGGTCCAGCTCGGCCGGGTCCTGCCCGGGGGCGAGTTCGGCGGACCATACGGTGTCCTGGCCGGCCAGTTCGAGGTGGCGGCGCAGCTCGCCCTTGTCCTTGGCGCGCAGCGCGGCCTTCCAGTCCTTGGCGGGGAGGCCGAAGTACTCGGCGGCCAGGGCGGTCTGGATCTGCAGGTGGTCGCTGTTGCTGAACACCGCGTCCGGCGCGTGCTCCGGGGAGGCCAGGGCGCGGCGGGAGACCAGGCTGACGACGGCGCGGAAGTCGCGCACGTCGCACTCCAGGACCTCGGGTGCGGCGAAGGGGAGTTCGGCGTAGGCCTGCCGGTGGGGTTCGGCACAGTCGGTGAGGACGGTGACGTCGATCCCGAGCCGCGAGGCGGCGGGCAGGAATCCGTCGGTGACCGAGTCGGTGGGGTTCAGGGCGAGCAGGTAGAGCCGCATGGAGGGAGTCCTCGGGGAGATGGCGGAGGAGGGCGGGGTAACGGATGACAGATGACAGGGGTTGAAATCTGTCATCTGTCATCTGTCATCTGTCATCTGTCAGCGGTCGGTTGTCGGCCGCCGGCTGCCGCTGTCGTCCGGTGACCGGTTTCGCGGGGCGACTACTTGGGCGCGTCCACGCCTGCGGCCTTGGCGATGTCGACGAGCATCGCGTCGGCGGCCTGGACGCCGATGCCGGACATCCAGGTCTCGTCCGGGACGTTGAACACCTTGTTGTTCTTCACGGCGTTCAGGCCCTGCCAGACCGGGGTCTGCTGGACCTCGCTCTCCTTGGTCTTGGTCGGGTCGTCGGCCGTGGTGACGAACACCAGGTCGGCGTCGGCCTGGTTGATCTGCTCGGCGCTGACCTCCAGGATGTTCTGGTCCACGTCCTGCGGGGCCGGGCGGGTCAGGCCGACGTCCTTGAGTACGACGCCGCTGTAGGAGGACTTGGCGTACAGACGGGTCGGGCCGGCCACGAAGCGGACCACCGACGCGGTCGGCATGGTGCCGTTGAACTTGGTCTTGATCTCCTCGCCGAGCTTCTTCGCCCGCGCCTCGTAGTCGGCGAGCGCCTTCTTCGCCTCGTCCTCCTTGCCGAGGGCCTGGGCGTAGAGCGCCAGGTTGTCCTTCCACGGGAAGCCGGTGGTCTCGGCCAGGACGGTCGGCGCGATCGCGTTCAGCTGGGAGTACACCTTGGCGTGCCGGACCTTGGAGGAGAGGATCAGGTCGGGCTTGAGGGAGGCGATCAGCTCCAGGTTCGGCTCGTTCATCGGGCCGACGTCCTTGGTGTCCTTGATCTTGTCCTTGAGGTAGTTCGGGAACCCGCCCTCGGTCTTCATGTGCGGGGACACCGCGCCGACCGGCGTGATGCCGAGCAGCGTGACGTCGTCCAGCTCACCGCTGTCGAGGACGACGACGCGCTTCGGCTGGCTCTTGAGTTCGGCCGTGCCCGCGGCGTGCTTGACGCTGCGCGGGAATCCGGCGGCGGCGCCGGCCGGGGCCGAGGACGCGGAGTCGCCGCCCGACGTGGCACCGTCCCCGCTGCTGCCGCAGGCGGCGAGCAGGGTGGTCGAGAGGGCGACGGCGAGGACGGCGACGGGGAGTCGGCGGTTCATCGGGGTTCCTTGGATCGGGTCGAACGGGGGGACGGGGGAGGGGGGTCAGCCGACGGTGGCCGCCGGGGACGTGGCGGAAGCAGTGGACGTCGTGGAGGTGGCGGAGGCGGGCCCGGAGCCCCGCACCTGCTCCCGCGCCCGGGGCACGACCAGCGGCGTGCCGGTCTCCGGGTCGGGCACGACCCGGCAGGGCACCTGGAAGACGGCCTCGACCAGCTCGGCCGTCAGCACCTGGGCGGGCGGACCGGCGGCCGCGAGTCGGCCGTCCTTGAGCACCACCAGGTGGTCGGCGTACCGGGCGGCCTGCCCGAGGTCGTGCAGCACCATGACGACGGTGCGCCCGGCCTCGGCGTGCAGGTCGGCGACCAGGTCGAGCACGTCGAGCTGGTGGCGCAGGTCCAGGAAGGTGGTCGGCTCGTCGAGCAGCAGCAGGTCGGTCTCCTGGGCGAGCGCGAGCGCGATCCAGACCCGCTGGCGCTGCCCGCCGGAGAGCCGGTCGACCTGCCGGTCCCGCAGTTCGGCGGTGCCGGTGCGCTCCAGTGCCTCCTCGACCGCGGCCTGGTCGGCCGTGGACCACGGGCTGAGCATCCGCTGGTGCGGGTACCGCCCGAGCCGTACCAGCGCCTCGACGGTGACGGCCTCCGGCGTGACCGGTTGCTGCGGCAGCAGGCCCATCCGCTTGGCGAGCGCCCGGGCGGGCATCCGGTGGATGTCGGCGCCGTCCAGGGTGACGGTCCCGGCGGCGGGGTCGAGCAGCCGGACGAGACCGCGCAGCAGCGTCGACTTGCCGCAGGCGTTCGGTCCGACGATCGCGGTGACGGCGTCGCCGGGCAGTTCGAGGTCGAATCCCTCGACGATGGTCCGGTCGCCGTAGCGCAGGCCGAGGCCCCGGGTGGCGAGCCGGTTGGCCGCCGGGGTCGGAGCCGCCGTGGTCGGGGCCGCCGCGATCGGGCCTTCCGCGGGGTCCGCGGAGGGGGTCGTGGTGGGAGCCCCGGTGGAGGCCCCGGCGGCGGTCTTGGCGGACGTCATCAGCTGCTCCTCTGGGGAAGCCGGCCCTGGCGGATCATCAGCACCAGGAGCCAGGGCGCGCCGAGGGTGGCGGTGACGGCACCGACCGGCAGACCGTGGACGGGGATCACGTGGAGCACCAGGAGGTCGGCGGAGAGCAGCAGCACGGCGCCGGTGAGCGCGGTGAGACCGAGGGTGCCGAGGGTGGGCGGCCCGGCGAGCAGCCGGACCAGGTGCGGGACGGCGAGTGCGACGAAGGCGACCGGCCCGGTGAGGGCGGCGGCCAGCGAGGCGAGGGTGATGGTGAGCAGCAGCAGCCAGAGCCGGTCGCGGGCCGGGTCGAGACCGAGGCCGCCGGCCGAGTCGTCGCCGAGGTCGAGCACGGCGACCCGGCGCTGGCAGAGCAGGACTCCGAGGGCGGTGACCGCGATGGCGGTGCCGCCGATCCACACCTCGGTCCAGGTGCGGCCGTAGAGCGAGCCGGTGGTCCACTGCAGCGCGGAGGAGGCCAGCTCGGCCGGGAACCGTACGATCATCAGGTTCACGGCGGCGGCCAGGCCCTGCTGCACCGCCAGGCCGACCAGCACCAGCCGGGTGACGGCCATCCTGGAGCGCCAGGCGAAGCCGCCGAGCAGCAGCGCCGCGAGCAGCCCGCCGCCGACCGCGGCCAGCGGGATCAGCTGCTGGGAGGCGCCGGTGGCGAGCATCAGCACCGCGCCGAAGGAGGCGCCGCCGGTGATGCCGATGGTGTCGGGGGCGGCCAGCGGGTTGCGGAACAGCCGCTGCAGCATCGAGCCGGACATCGCCAGTCCGGCGCCCGCGATGAGCGCGGAGACGACGCGGGGCGCGCGGAACTGCTGCACCACCAGGACGTTGCCGGGCTCGCCCTGTCCGAAGAGCGCACGCAGCGCGTCCCAGACGGGGATGCCGACCTGTCCGGTGCCGAGCGCGATCCCGGTGAGCAGCACCAGCAGCGCGGCGGCGACCAGCG
This sequence comes from Kitasatospora sp. NPDC059577, assembly GCF_042735475.1. Classification (NCBI taxonomy): domain Bacteria; kingdom Bacillati; phylum Actinomycetota; class Actinomycetes; order Kitasatosporales; family Streptomycetaceae; genus Kitasatospora; species Kitasatospora sp. NPDC059577. Next base: position 56,603 of record NZ_JBHWBZ010000011.1, read on the forward strand.
ACCAGAGGGCGGTACGGGCGCGACGGCGGGCGACGGCCCGGGCGGGGAGGACGAGCGTGGTCACCGGGCCACCTTCCGGGCCAGCACCGCGAGCAGCGGCGCGCCGAGGAAGGCGGTCACGATGCCGACCTCGATCTCGGAGGGGCGGACCACCAGCCGGCCGAGCACGTCGGCGGTGAGCAGCAGTACCGGACCGGCGATCAGGCAGCCGGGCAGCAGCCGGCGGTGGTCGTTGCCGAGCAGCGGGCGGACCAGGTGCGGGGCGGCCAGTCCGATGAACGCCACCGGTCCGGCGACGGCCACCGCACTGCCCGCGAGCAGTACCACGGCGAGCCCGCCGGCCGCCCGGATCCGGGCCACCGGTACGCCCAGCGACTGCGCGGTCTCGTCGCCGAGGGCCAGTGCGTTGAGCGCGGGCGAGATGGCGAGGGCTCCGACCAGGCCGATCGCGAGGAAGGGCAGGACGGGGGTGAGGGTGTCCAGGTGGCGCCCGGCGATCGAGCCGGCCAGCCAGAACCGGGCCTCGTCCAGCGTGCGGTGACTGGCCAGCATCAGCGCCGACGTCCAGGAGGTGAGCACCACGGTGAGCACGGTGCCCCCGAGCGCGAGCCGGACCGGGTCCAGGTCCCCGCCGCGGCGGGACATCGCGTACGCGGCGACGGCGGCGACGGCCGCTCCGGCGAAGGCGAACCAGACGTACTGGACCGGGCGGGCGAGGCCCAGCGTGTAGATCGCGGCGACCACGGCGAGGCTCGCGCCCGCGTTGATGCCGAGGGTGACCGGGGAGGCCAGCGGGTTGCGGGTGACCCCCTGGGCGACCGCCCCGGCGACGCCGAGCGCGGCCCCGACGGCCAGTCCGATGAGCGTGCGCGGTACCCGAAGGCCCGTCACCACGTCGGCGTCACCGCCGTGGGCGGCGCCGGTGAGGGCGTCGACGACGGTGGCGAGCGGGATGGATCGGGAGCCCAGCGCGAGGCTCAGGGCGGCGCACAGCACGAGCGCGCACAGGCCGGCGGCCAGCAACAGGGGCTGCCGGACCGCCGAGGCGCGGGGCGCGGGGGCCGTGGGGGCCGGCGGGTCGGTTCTCAACACGAGGCAACATCTTAGGTTAGGTTTGCCTAAGTTCGTCAAGGTTGGGCGATTCGGCCGGTTGACCCCCGGTTGGTCCGATGTGTCGATCGCCGCGTCGACCGGTGGCGTCGCGTCGCGTCGGGTCGTGCTGTGCCGTGCTGCGCCGTGTCGTGCCGGGTCGAGCCGGGTCGAGCCGGGTCGTGCGTGGTCATGTGTCGCCGTGCGTCGTGCCGGGTCGCGCGTGGTCGCCGGGTGACTTGAGGCATTGTAAGGTGAGCCTCACCTTAATCGATCATACGGAATCGATCTCGGGAGTGTCGATGGTTCCCGGAACACCCCTGCCCGTCGCGCCCCGCGGCGCCCTGCCGCTGACGGCGTCCTCCGGGCTCGTCGGCGACTACCGGCGGCTGCTCGAACTGTGCCCGGTGCTGGAACTGCGTGTACTCGGCGCCACCGAGCCCGACCCCCGAGCCGCCGACGGCTGGTACTCCGGCGCCCGACTCGCCACCGACGAAGCGGCGCTGGCCGCCGTCCTGGCCGGCGAGGAGGCCCGCATCGCCGCCGAGCACGGCCGCGCCCCACGTCCGCACGTCACCGCCTCCCGGCTGCTGCACCACTACGTCTGGTCGGCCTGCCTGATCGTCGCCGGCCCCTGGCACCTCGCCCGGCGGGTCCCCGTCGTCGCCCCCGCGGACCTCTGGCTGCACGCCCCCACCGGCGCCCTCGCGCTGCGCCCGCGCGGCCACGTCAGCCTCCCCGGCGACGACGAACTCCGCGCCGAACTGCGGGCCGCCGTGGTCGCGCACGTCGGACCGGTGCTCGCCGCGTTCGCCGGACCCACCCGACGCCACGACCGGGCGCTCTGGGGCATGGTGACGGACGACCTCGCCTCCGCCGTCTGGTACCTCGGCCGGATGCTCGGAGAGGAGGACGCCGCCGCCGCAGCCGCCGACGCCGTCCTGCCCGGCGGCACCCGACCGCTCCCGGGCGCCGCCGACTTCCGCCGCCTGCGCACCCCCGACGGGCGCGCCCACCACACCCGCACCCGGCTCGGCTGCTGCATGTACTACGCGGTCGAGCCCGCGGCCGTCGCCTGCCTGACCTGTCCGCGGACCTCCGACGAGGAGCGGCTGCGGCGGCTCTGACCGCCCGGTCGTGGACGTCGGTGCCGGCCACCGTGACGGAGTCGGCGGACTCCTGACGGGTCGTCCACCGCCGCCCGGTGCGGCCCGGTTCGTTGTCAGTGGCGTCGGCTATGGTCACCGGCATGATCGATTCCACCATGCGGGTCCGGATCGCCCGTCCCTCGCGCGACCTCGCGGCGGCCGAGCGCTTCTACGTCGGCGGTCTCGGCCTCGACGTGCTGTGGCGCACCACCGAGCGGGTCTCCGGCGAGCACGACCTGCTGATGGTCGGCCCGCCCGGCGGCGCCTGGCACTTCGAGCTCACCCACGACCCGGAGCGGCCGCTGGAGCCGACCCCGACGGTCGACGACCTGTTCGTCGTCTACCTCGGCGCGCCGGTCGACGAGGCCCTGGTCGCCCGGCTGGAGGCGGCCGGTGGCACCCGGGTCAAGGCCCACAACCCGTACTGGGACGAGTTCGGCGTGACGATCGCCGACCCGGACGGCTACCGGCTGGTGCTCTGCGCCCGCAGTTGGGGGGAGTGACCGGCCGGGCTGCTCCCGCTTCAGCTCTTGCCACCCGACGCCGGGCCGCTCCCGCTCCTGCCACCCGGCGCCGGGCTGCTCCCGCTCCCGCCGCCCAGGGCAGGGCCGCTTGCGCTCCCGTCGGACGGCGCGGGGCCGGGTGTGCGGTCCCCGGAGCGGGGCAGCACCGCCACGCCCCGGTCCAGGTCCACGCCGACGTGCGGCGGCGATCCCGCGTGCGCGTCGTCCCGCAGCGCCAGCTGCTCCTTCTTCTGCTCCACCTGGATCCGCTTGCCCGGGCTGAACAGCGCGTGCAACTCGTCCAGCCCGCCGGCGCCCAGCCCCACCCCGGGCCCGCGCTGCCGCGGACGCGGTGACGCCTCGTCCCGGATCTGCCACGCCGCCAGCACGGCCAGCCCCAGGATCGCCGCCACCGCTGCCACCGCACCCATGATCAGCCCCATGCCCGCTCAACGCGGCACGGGAGCGCGGGTGTTCCCGTGCGGAGGGGACGGACCGGGCGGTGAGTCCGCCGGATACGCTGCCACCCGAACGGAAGGAGCACCCTCATCATGACCGTACGCGGAAGCCTCGTGGCCATCCGGACGGCGGACGGAACCGCCGACGCCTACCTCGCCCACCCCGACGACGGCCGGGCCCACCCCGGCGTCATCCTCTACATGGACGCCTTCGGGCTCCGGCCGCACCTCAAGCGCATGGCCGACCGCCTCGCCACGGCCGGGTACACGGTGCTCGTGCCCAACGCCTACTACCGGAACGGCCGTGCGCCGGTCGTCGAACTGCCGGAGTTCATCGACCCGGAGAAGGACGACACGATCTTCGACCGGCTCGTCCCGCTGCTCGCCACCCTCACCCCCGAGACGACCGAACGCGACGCCGACGCCTACCTGCGCTGGCTCGCCGGGTCCCCGCTGGTCCAGGACGGCCCGGTCGGCCTCACCGGCTACTGCCGCGGCGCCCTCCTCGCCCTGCGCACCGCCGCCAGTCATCCGGACCGGATCGCGCTGGCGGCCGGCTTCCACGGCGGAAACCTCGCCACCGAACGCCCGGACAGCCCGCACCTCGGGGCCGGCCGGATCACCGCGGAGCTGTACTTCGGCCACGCCGACGGGGACGAGTCGATGCCGCCGGAGCAGATCGAGCGGCTCGCGGCGGCCCTCACCGCCGCCGGCGTCCGCCACCGGGCCGAGGTCTACACCGGTGCCCTGCACGGCTACACCCAGGCCGACACCGCCCGCTACGACGCGGCCGCCGACGAGCGGCACTGGGAGGCCCTGCTCGGCCTGCTGAAGCGCGTCCTGCCGGCCTGAGCGGGGCCGGGTGCGGTTCGGCCGCGTGCTCCGGCGCGTCCGGTGGTGCCCGTTCCGGCGGCACGGTCCGCGCCCGATCTGTTGGCTTCCCGTTCATGTGCGGGACGGGCGGAATTCGGGCACCGGAGCGAACCGGCCGACAACGTCGGATGCCTGACGCCGAGTCCGGCCGCGTGACACGGGGCACGGGGGACGAGAGGGCCGGACACCGGCATCGGGGAACGAAGCGGAGCGACGGATCCAGGGGGGCCGTACGTGCACACCATGCAGGACAGGCGGGGGACGCGGACCGGGCCGGGCCTGCGCGGCGTCCAGGACGCCATCGCGCAGGCAATCGCCGAATCGACGCCCGGCGGAGTACGGACGGGCGAACTCGACCGCGACGGGCGGGCGTTGCGCTGGGTGGAGGCCGGGCGGGGCGGCGGAGCGCCGGTGGTCCTGATCGCGGGTTGCGGCACGTCGTCGCTCACCTGGGCGCCCGTACTGCCCGAACTCGCCCGGCACGGAAGGGTGGTGGCCTACGACCGGGCCGGGACCGGCGCCAGTGAGCCCAACCGTGGTGCGGGCCGGGTCGTGGCCCCGACACTGGACGGCCAACTCGACGACCTCGCCGCCCTGGTGCGGCACCTGGGCGCCGGCCCGGCCGTCCTGGTCGGCCACAGCTGGGGCGGCCAGCTGGCCCAGCTCCTCGCCTGGCAGGCGCCGGAGCTGGTGGCCGGCCTGGTCCTGGTGGACCCTGCGCACGAGGAGTTCCAGCCGTCGGCCATCCGCGTCGCCGAAGGCGCGTTGAACCGGCTGTGGCTGCTCCGCGCGGCGCTGACCACGCCTCCGGCAGGGCCGGCGGATCCGCTCGCCCGGGCCGAGGCGGCCGTGGTCGCGCACCACCACCAGCGGTGGACCCTCCTTGCCGAGAGCCGGCTGACGACCGTCGCCACCCCCGAGCTCAGGCGGCGCCGCTCCGACTCGCGGCTGCCCGAGGTGCCGGTGGCGGTCCTGAGCGCCACCGCGGGGCTGCCCGGGGTGATGCGGTCCCGCTGGACCGCCCTGCAGTCGCGGATTGCCTCCGGAGCCACCCGGGGGACGCACATCCTGGTGCGCGGCGCCGGTCACGCCGTCCACGCGGACCGGCCCAGGGCCGTCATCGCGGCTGCCCTGGAGGTGTCCGATCACGCCCGGTACGCCGGGAAGGCCTGACGGGAATCCGACAGCCGTGGTCAATTGGTGCCCGGATACGGGCTGCTGAGGACACGACACGCTCTGGCACACTGTGTGCCGTCGACCTGTCGGGGAGGGTCGCGACACACGGGGGTCAGGGGTATGGGCGGGGCGGGCACCGTGCTCGGCGGACGGTACAGGCTGATCGAGAAGATCGGCGGCGGCGCGATGGGCTCGGTCTGGCGGGCCGAGGACACGGTGCTGGCGCGACAGGTGGCGGTCAAGATCCTGCGCTCGGAACTGTTCGAGGACGGCACCGCCGCCCAGCGCTTCCGCCGGGAGGCCCAACTGGTCGCCGCGATCGACCACCCCGGCGTCGTGCACGTCCACGACTACGGCGAGGGCGGCGCGGACGGCGACGAGCGCTGCGCCTACATCGTGATGGAGCTGATCGACGGCCGTCCGCTGGACCGGGTGCTGGCCGACACCGGCCCGATGGGCGTCGAGCGCACCCTCGACCTGGTGGCCGGCGCCCTGGACGCGCTGCACGCCGCGCACCGGCGGGACATCGTGCACCGGGACGTCAAGCCGTCCAACCTGATGGTGCGCACCGACGGCCGGGTGACGGTCACCGACTTCGGCATCGCCCGGGCTCTCGCCAGCACCAAGCTCACCGCCCCGTTCGCGATCATCGGCACCGCGCTCTACATGTCGCCGGAGCAGGCCGAAGGAGCCGCCCTCGGGCCGGCCACCGACCTCTACTCGATCGGCGTGGTCTGCTACGAACTGCTGGTCGGCGAGCCGCCGTTCACCGGTGACGGTCCGCTGCAGATCGCGCTCAAGCACGTCAACCAGCCGGTGCCGGAGCTGCCGGAGACCTTCCCGGTGGCCGTCCGGGCCCTGGTCGCCCGGGCCCTGGCGAAGAAGCCCGAGGAGCGGTTCGCGGACGCCGCCGCGCGGGGGGGGGCGGGCCCGGGGGGGCAGCAGGCCCCCGGGGGGGGGCGGGCCGCCGGGGGGGGGGGGGGCGGCCCCTACCACGGGGTGGGCGCGGTCACAAACGGCTCGGCGCGGGCGTCCCTGGGGGGGTGTGAGCCCGGGGGGGGGGTTGCGCGGCGCCGCGCGCGTGGGGGGCGGCGGCCCGGGCGGCGATCAGGCACGCGGGGGGCGTCGGGCGCGCGGGTGGCGTGGCGGGCGGCCCGGGCGGGGGCACGTCCGGACCCGCAGGCAGCGGGACGATCGCCCTCCGGCCCGGCGCGGTGCCCGTGACCGGAGGGAAGGCCGGGGGAGCGCCCGCGGCGGAAGCCGGGGCGGGTGCGGCCACGCCGGACGCGGCCGCGGGAACGGCAGCCGGGGGAACGCCGGCCAAGGGACCGGCCGTCAAGGGGCCCGCCGTCAAGGGGGTCACTGCCGAGGGGGCCGGCGCCGAGGGCGGACAGGCCGGGGCCGTTCCTGGCGCAGGCGCAGGCGCAGGCTCCGGCGACGAGGATCCGCCGAAGGGCGCCGCCGCGCGGGACGAGGTCGCGAAGCTGCTGCCGCAGGCGCCGACCGAGGCCGGTCGGCGCCGGCCCCGGCGCACCCTGCTGGTGCCGGTGATCATCCCCGTGATCATCTCGGCGGGTACCGCCACCGCCCTGCTGATCGACCGCAGCCCCGGTGGCTCGGACGCGGCAGCGCCACCGGCCGCCCAGCCGACCGTCGTGGTGACCGTCCCCGCGAACCCCGCCAGTGGTTCCCCGGCGGCCGCTGCCACCACCGCGCCCGTCACCCCGCCGCCGTCCGACACCCCGGCGGCCACCCCGAGCCCCGACCAGTCGGCCCCCGGCGCCCAGAACCAGCAGCCGCCGCCCGTCGCGGTCCCGGCCCAGGGTGGTGCCGGTGGCACCTCGGGCGGCGCCAGGGCCGGTGGCACGGGTGCGACCTCCGGCGGTGGTGCGTCCGGCGGAAGCGCCGTGGGCGGCCAGGCGAACCAGTCCGCAGGCGGTGCCGGCGGCAATCCGCCCGCACCGCCCGTCAACCAGAACCCGCAGCCGCCCGCCCAGACCTCGGGCGGCGCCACCACCGCGGCCCCGCAGGGCCCGAGCCGTCCGTCGTCCTGCGGCGGCACCAGCTGGAGCACCGTCGTCAGCGTGAAGGAGGACCGCCCGATCGGGATGCGCAACGACAGCCTGACCGGCGGCAACCCGATCGTGCTCGGCGGCGCCACGCAGTACGGCTGGGTCCGCGCGACCAACCCCGGTGCGTGGATCCTCTTCAACGCGTGCAACAACGGCGGCCCGCAGCTGGTCCAAACCCCGGACGGGAAAGTCGAGTTGAGCAGCGGGTTCAGCTATCTGACGAACTGGACCGTCCGCAGCGGCTCCACCGCGGGCTCGTACACGCTGGCCGACTACATGAACTCGGTCTGCATGACCTCCAACGGCCCGGGCAACGCGGTCACCATGGTCGCCTGCACCCCCGGCAACACGGCCCAGGAGTGGCGCTTCCAGTGACGGCGGGCGCGGCAGTCGCTCCGCTCCCTGAAGCAGTGCCGCGACGGTCCCTGAAGCGACGGCCGCGGCGGTCCGCGGGAGGCAGGTAGCACGGGCCCGGTGGGCGGAGCAAGGCCCCGGGGTGGCGGAACCCCGCCACCCCGGCGTCAAGGGACTGTGTGGAAACTTCTACACAGATGTAAAAGTCGAGCGCCGACCGGTCGACGCCGCCCGCCGAACCCCCGTTCGGCGCGCGGGCGGCCGTCGGCGCAGGCGGCCGGATGTGGTTCGTAGCGGAACCGTTCGCGGAATGCGGTGAATTGCCCCGGTTCTCAGGTCGCTTGACGACTCTTTACCCGGTGGCGGGACCTGGCCAACTCCTGAAGTAGACCTGTCATTTCATCTGTTGGATTGTCATGCTTCTGTTCATCCCCAGCGGCAGCCCCCACCCCCACCCCTCGGTGGCGAGCCGCATGACTGCACGGGATTCCAGCACGTCAGCGCCCGTCCCGCCCCACAGGTGCCGACCCGGCCCCCGGGACGAGGTGCGACCGCGCCCCTGCGCGGTTTCCCGGAAGGACTCGTACGTGAAGCGAAAGCTCGCGGCCGTCGCCGTACTCTCGGCCACCGCCCTGCTGACCGGTGTGATCCAGGTGAGCACCGCCGCCCAGGCCGCCCCCACCCCCTCGCTGCAGGCCCAGGCCGCCCAGCAGCACGCGACCGCGCTCGCCGTGGCGAGCGGCCAGGCCGGTCCGCTCGCCAAGGCGCTCGGCCTCGGCGACAAGGAGCAACTGGTCGCCAAGGACGCCGTCGTGGACAAGGACGGCACCCGCCACCTGCGCTTCGAGCGCACCTACGCCGGCCTGCCCGTGATCGGCGGCGACCTGGTCGTCCACCAGAAGGCCGACGGCGCCGTGAAGTCGGTCTCCAAGGCGGTCGCCGCACGGATCGACCTGCCGAGCGTGACCCCGAAGCTCCCGGCCGACCAGGCCGCCGCGCAGGCCACCGGCGCGGTCAAGGCCACCGTCGGGGTGACCCTCGACGCCGACCAGTCGCCGCTGTCCGACGTCCACCAGACCGGCAAGGCCCAGCTGGTGGTCTGGGCCACCGACGGCGAGCCCCGACTCGCCTACCGCACCACCGTCGAGGGCGTGCGCGCCGACGGCACCCCGAGCAGCCAGGTCCTGGTGACCGACGCGGCGAGCGGCCAGGTGCTCTCCACCCACGAGAAGGTGCAGACCGCCGCCGGCACCGGCAACGGCGTCTTCGTCGGCCAGGTGCCGCTGACCACCGCGCAGAGCGGTGGGCAGTACTCGCTCAAGGACGACACCCGCGGCGGCCAGTCCACCACCGACATGAGCAACGGCACCTCGGGCAGCGGCTCGCTGTTCGCCAACACCACCAACACCTTCGGTGACGGCACCGCCGCCAACCGCGAATCCGCCGCCGTGGACGCCCAGTTCGGCGCCTCCACCACCTGGGACTTCTACAAGAACACCTTCGGCCGCAACGGCATCCGCAACGACGGCGTCGGTGCCCTCAGCCGGGTGCACTACGGCTCCAACTACGTCAACGCGTTCTGGAGCGACGACTGCTTCTGCATGTCGTACGGCGACGGCAGCGGCGACGCGGCCCCGCTCACCGAGATCGACGTGGCCGGTCACGAGATGACCCACGGCGTGACCGCCGCGACCGCCAACCTCAACTACGCGGGCGAGTCCGGCGGCCTCAACGAGGCCACCTCGGACATCATGGGCACGATGGTCGAGTGGTACGCCAAGCTGCCCTCCAACCCGCCGAACTACTGGATCGGCGAGCTGATCAACCTCAACGGCGACGGCAAGCCGCTGCGTTACATGGACCAGCCGAGCAAGGACGGCCAGTCCGCCGACTACTGGGACGCCAACGTCGGCAACTCGGACGTCCACTTCTCCTCCGGCGTGGCGAACCACTTCTTCTACCTGCTGTCCGAGGGCAGCGGCGCGAAGAGCATCAACGGGTTCGACTACAACAGCCCGACGTACGACAACTCGACGCTCGCCGGCATCGGCCGGGACAAGGCCGCGCAGATCTGGTACAAGGCGCTGACCACGTACTTCACCTCCACCACCGACTACGCGGGCGCCCGTGCGGCCACCCTCAGCGCGGCGGCGGACCTGTACGGGTCGGGCGGCACGGAGTACAACGCGGTCGCCGCCACCTGGACGGCGGTCAACGTCAACTGAGCCGGGGGCCCTGCCGGACCGTGGGTGCCGGCCGGAAGGGCCGTGAGCGGCGGGAGCGACGGTGCGCGGACCACCGTCGTTCCCGCCGCTCCTCCATGTGCGGCGCACCCCGCGCGACGTGCGGAGTATCCGGGGACGTGCGGAGCATCCCGGGACCCGCGGAACCCCCCGCTGTGGCGCGGTGTGCCTCAGGCCCCTCGTGTTCCGTACCGCTCCTGGGCGTCGAGGACCGCATCACCGTGAGCGGCGGCCCAGGCGCCGAGCGCGCGGATCGGCCCGAGCAGGGCCGCGCCCGCCCCGGTGAGGGCGTAGTCGACCCGTGGCGGTGCCTCGGCGTACCGGCGGTGCTCCACCAGGCCGTTGTACTCCAGCCGCCGCAAGGCCTCGTTGAGCACCTTCGGGCTGATCCCGCCGATCCGGTCGAGCAGGTCGCGCGGCCGCATCGGGCCCCGCTCGCCGAGGACGTGGACGACCACGCTGTCCCAACGGTTCGCGATCACCTCGAAGGCCAGCCGGGCACGGCAGTCGGCGGCGAAGACGGCGCCGTCCGGATCGCCGTCCGGGCCCGGCCCCACGGTTGCGCCGGCACCCTCGGCCGCCGGGCCGGAATCCGCTCCACTCCCGCTCTTCCGGTTCATGGTGTCCATGCGTCCATCCTGCCCGATCCGATGCGTACCGGATGGTGTGCATCGGCCCGCCTAGCGTGCCGGGTACGGAAGTTCGCACCGACTGAGGTCGGGCATCGACGGCGAGGAGTGGACATGCGGATCGGCATTCTCGGGACCGGCGCCATGGCGGCGGCCCTCGGCGGGGCCTGGGTACGGTCCGGGCACGAGGTCCTGGTGGGCGGGCGCGACCCGGAGGCGGCGAAGCGGCTCGCCGTCGCGATCGGCGCGTCGGGAGGCGATGGGCTGAGCGGTGCGGCGAGTTTCGGGGAGGCCGTGCTGGTCGCGGTGCCGGCCGGAGCGGCGGTGCCGGTGGTCGCGCCGCTGGCGGGCGACCTGGCCGGGCGGACCCTCCTCGACTGCACCGTACCGATGGCCCCGGGCGCGGCCGGGCCCGTGCTGACCACGGAGGGCACGGCCGACTCCGTCGCCGCCCGGCTCGCCGTGGCGGCGCCGACGGCCCGGGTGGCCAAGGTGTTCGGGATCTGCCACGAGAGCATCTGGACCCTGCCGCGGCCGGCCTTCGAAGGCGGCGCCCCGCTCGGCGTCCCCTACTGCGTGGACGACCCGGCGGCCGGCACGCTCGTCGCCGACCTGGTGGCTTCCATGGCCTGCGTCCCGGTGCACTGCGGCGGCCTCGACCGGGCCGGGCTGCTGGAGGCGACGGCCGTGTTCGCGATCGGCGTCTGGTGGTCCGGCGGCGAGGCGCGGCACGTCTTCCCGTCGCCGGCCCTCGCGCCGGGAGCGGTGGACGACTAGGCCGCGACTGGGCCCGGTTCGGTCCGGCCCCGGACAGGACCTAGCACGCCGGACCGGTCGCCGGACACCCAGAAAACTCGACCATCCGCCGGCAGCCGACAACCCCCTTGACCGGCAGCGCACTTGGTTCCACCGGTGTGCTTCGGGTCCGTAGCGTCCTCGGCATGACGTTACTGACGCAATCTCCGCCGGGCACCGTTCGCCGTCGCGGCCTGGTGGTCTACCTGGTCCTCGCGTACGCCGGGATGTGGGCGGCCATGGCGCCGCTGCTGGCCGACGGCTACCGGCGGGCCGACGCCCGGGAGGAGGTCGGCGGGCTGGAGCAACTGTGCATCGGCGCAGCGATGTTCGCGCCCGCGCTGGCCGCACTCTTCGTGGTCCGCTTCGTCGAGAGCGGTCGCGAGCGCGGTCGCGCGGGTGGGCGCGCGGGTGGGCGCGCGGGTGGGCGCGGTGGGGTGCGGGACGCCCTCGCGTTGCACTGGCCCCGCCCCCGGGCCCGCGCGGTCCGGGCCTGCCTGCTGCCGGTCGCGGTGCTCGGCGGGCTGACGGCGGCGGTGCTGGTACTCGGCACGCTGGCGGGCAGCTACCCGTTCGCCGGGTTCGGCGCGTTGCACGCGGGGGCGGTCGGTTCCTGGGCGGTCCAGGGCGTGATCGGGATGGCGGTCTCGCTGCCGCTCTTCTTCGGCGAGGAACTCGGCTGGCAGGGTTTCCTCTTCCCCCGACTGGTCCGACTGGGCGCCGCTACCCAGGGCGGGGCCGCGGCCGGTACCGAGGGCGGGGGCGAGGGCGGCACGGGCGCCCTGGTCCGGGCGTACCTGCTCACCGGTACGGCCTTCGCGCTCTGGCACCTGCCGCCGTTGCTGATGGGCGGCCAGTACCCGGGGCGCCCCTGGTACGTGGCGGTGCCCGCCTTCGTGGTGAGCTGCGTGCTCGTCCTGCCGGTCTTCACCTGGCTGCGGCTGCGTTCGGGGTCGGTGGTCCCGGCCGTGCTGGCGCACACCTTCGCGAGCAGCATGAGCGTGTCGATGGTCAAGGAGTTCGCCGACCCGACGGCCGAGCTGGACCCGCTCACCATGGGGCTCGGCGGCTGGCCCGGCTGGATCGTCCTCGGCGCGTTCGTGGCCTTCCTCGCGTGCACCGGCCGGCTGCGCCCGTCCCGGTACGGCCGGGGGTAGCCCGCCGGGTGGTGAGCGGTGGGCGGTGGGCGGTGGGCGGTGGGCGGTGGGCGGCCGGGCGGTGGGTGGTAGCCGCCGGGCGGCCGGGCGGTGGGCGGTCGGCGGATCGCGGCCGGCGGTCACCCGCCCGTCGGCGCCAGGTCCTTGCGGACCTCGTCCAGCATCAGGCCGGCCCCGGTGTACCCGATGCCGAGCATCCACAGGTTGTCGTCCACCCGGAAGACCCGCCCGTGGCGGACGGCGTCCAGGTTCTTCCACAGCGCGCCCTCGGTGACCTTGCCCTGGTCGGACTTGGCCGCGTCCCCGTACACCGAGTAGAAGATGACGTCGGCCGCCGCCTGGTCGACCTGCTCCGGGCTGATCTCCATCGAGAAGCCGGGCTTGTCCTGGTTGGCGGGACGGCCGAGTCCGAGGTCCTTGAAGACCGAGCCGACGAAGGTGTCGTCGAGGTACAGCCTGGTCGGCGCGCCCGCCAGGAAGCGGGCCATCGCGACCCGGGTGGCCGCGGCCCTGGCCGGCCCGCCGAGTGCGGTGACCAGGTCGCGCAGCTTCGTCCGGTACGCCGCGTCCGCCGCCGCGGCCTCGGTCTGACGGCCCAGGGCCTCGGCGTGCAGCCGGACGTTCTCCTTCCAGGTCGGCCCGGTGGTCTTGGAGAGCACGGTCGGCGCGATCCTGGACAGCTCGTCGTACCGCTTGTCGTCGCGGACCTGGTTGCTGAGGATGAGGTCCGGACGCAGTGCCGCGATCGACTCCAGGCTGGGCTGGCCGATCGTGCCGACGGTCTTCGTCCCGGCGAGCCGATCGGCGGGGAGGTAGGCGGGGAAGGGCGCGCCCGCGCTGACGGTGGTGGCGCCGACCGGGGCGAGACCGAGGGTGAGCACCGAGTCCAGCGCGTCCGTGTCCAGCACCACGACCCGTTCGGCCCGCGCCGGCACGGTGCTCTCCCCGCGCGCGTGCCGGACCGTCCGGGTGCTGCCGCTGCCGGACGAACCGGCCTTCGGGGCGGGGGAGTCGGGCCCGCAGGCGGCGAGCGCCAGTCCGGGAGCGAGCCCGGCGGCGAGGCCGAGCGCGGCGCGGCGGCTGAGGGTTCTGGACATCGACGGCACCTCCAACGTGCGTGCGGGGCGCGGGAATTCCTGCCCGCACGGCCGCCGGTTCACGCCTGGAGCCACAGGGGTCGGTCGCACCCCCGGAGACGCAGGATCACCGCTGAGCGCCCGGAGCCCGCCGCGGCCCCGTCAGGGCCCGTCCTGGGCCTCGGTTCCGTTCTCCCGTCGCTGGCGCAGCAGTTCGTCGTACTCGGCGTGCACCCGGCGGTCCATCGCCAGGGTGAACTGGGCGTCGGCGACGGTGCGGGCCAGTGGCCGTACCCGCAGGATGCGTTCGGTGAGCCGGGCCGCTTCGCCGGGCGGCAGCGGGGTGTCGGTGGCCAGTGCGCTGAGCAGGTGCTCGGTGACCACCTCGATGAAGATCTCGGCGATGGCGTCCACGTGTTCCCTGGTGCGCCGGCTGGCGTCCAGCACCGCCGAGAGCGGCACGCCCTCCGCCACCAGTTCCGTGGTGGCGTCCATGAGCCGGCGGCTCACGTGGGTGATCCCGTCCTCCTCGATGCTGATGTAGCCCTGTTCGATCGATTCGGCGGTGTTCTCCTCGGTGAGCTGGTCCCCGAACGCGGTCTTCAGTTCCTCCCAGTCCAGGCGTACCGGGGTCTCGTCCGACCAGGGGGCGACGATCGCGGCCTCCAGCCCGATCAGGTCGGCGACGTCCCGCCCGCTCTCGCCGGCGCCGATCAGCTCGGCGATGCCGCCCAGGGTGTGGCCGCGTTCCAGCAGCTCGCCGATCATGCGCAGCCGGGAGAGGTGTTCCTCGCCGTACCAGGCGATCCGGCCCGCCTTGCGGGGTGGCTGGAGCAGTTTGCGCTCGCGGTAGAAACGCAGGGTGCGGGTGGTGATTCCGGCCGCTTCGGCCAGTTCCTCCACCCGGTACTCGCGTTTTCTGTCGCCGGCAGCAGCTCTGACCTTGTCCACGGCGATCAGCATAGGTCCGTCGGCGGGAACGTTCCCGGGGTCGGGTCCGTCGCGCTTCTTCCCTCCGGTGTCAGCAAGGGCTACCCTGCCAATCATGCCAGTGATTACTGGCGCGATTGGCAGGGTCCGGGGGCGGGGTCCCCGGAGAGCGCGACGACCACCGCCCACCCTCAGGAGGAGGCCGCATGGCATCCAGCAGCAAGCGCCCCCGCTCCGGCACGGCCGGCGCGTCCGGCGGGCCCGACACGCCCGGCGCGGCCGACGGCTCCGGCACCTCCGGCGCCGCGGGTGCCCCCGACGCCGACGGCACGCCCGAAGCGGCGGCCGCGACCGGCGCCCGCGTGGCGGCGGAGACCGTGCCGCACGTCCGGGTGGCGGTGATCGGCTCCGGCTTCGGCGGGCTCGGTGCGGCGGTCCGGCTGCGGCGCGCCGGGATCACCGACTTCGTGGTCCTGGAACGCGCGGACTCCGTCGGCGGCACCTGGCGCGACAACAGCTACCCCGGCTGCGCCTGCGACGTACCCTCGCACCTCTACTCCTTCTCCTTCGCCCCCAACCCCGACTGGCCGCGCAGCTTCTCGGGCCAGCCGGACATCCGCGCCTACCTGGAGAAGGTCGCGACGGTCTTCGGCCTCCGCCCCCACCTGCGCTTCAACGCGGAGGTGCTGGAGGCGCGGTGGGAGAGCGAGGCGACCCGCTGGCGGATCACCACCTCGGCCGGTCAGTGGACCGCCGACGCCGTCGTCTCCGCCGCCGGGCCGCTCGCCGACCCGCAGGTCCCCGACCTGCCCGGGCTGAGCGGCTTCCCCGGCAAGGTCTTCCACTCCTCCCGCTGGGACCACGACTTCGACCTGACCGGCAAGCGCGTCGCCATGGTGGGCACCGGCGCCTCCGCCGCCCAGATCATCCCGTCGATCCAGCCCGAGGTCGGCAAGCTGACCGTCTTCCAGCGCACCCCGGCGTGGGTCCTGCCGCGCCGCGACCGCGAGATCACCCAGCTGGAGAAGTGGCTGCACGGCCGCCTGCCGGTCACGGCGAAGGTCCGTCGCGGCACCCTGTTCGCCCTCCGCGAGCTCCAGGTCGACGCCTTCGTCCGCCGCCCCGGGATGCTGCGCCTGGTCCAGCAGCTCGCCGAACGCCACCTCGCGCAGGGCGTCGCCGACCCGGCGCTGCGCGCCAGGCTGACCCCGGACTACCGGATCGGCTGCAAGCGCATCCTGCTCAGCAACACCTACTACCCGGCGCTCTCCGCTGCCAACACCGAGGTCGTCGCCTCCGGCCTGCGCGAACTGCGCGGCTCCACCCTGGTCGCGGCCGACGGCAGCGAGCACGAGGTGGACGCCATCGTCTTCGGCACCGGTTTCCACGTCACCGACATGCCCATCGGTGACCGGGTGTTCGGCGTCAACGGCACCAGTCTGGCCGAGGAGTGGAAGGGCGGCATGGAGGCGCTGCGCGGTTCGACCGTGCGCGGCTTCCCGAACCTCTTCTTCGTCATCGGGCCCAACACCGGCCTCGGCAACAGCTCGATGATCCTCATGATCGAGTCCCAACTGAACTACATGATCGACGCGTTGACCATGCTCCGCTCGATCGGTGCCGCCGCGATGCAGCCGACCGCGCGCGCCCAACGGCAGTGGAACCTCGAACTGCAGCACCGGATGGACCGTACCGTCTGGACCACCGGTGGCTGCCGCAGCTGGTACCTCGACCCGAGTGGCAGGAACACCGTGCTCTGGCCCGGCTCCACCAGCTCGTTCCGCCGCGCCACCCGCAAGGTGGACCTCGGTGAGTACGAGCTGATCATGCGCGCCGCACCGGCCGCCACCCGTACCGTCCAGGAGGTCTCCGCGTGAGCGCCGTCCATCTGCCCGCCGAGTACGAACCCCCAGTACCTGCCGAGGAGTTGAGCGTACGGTCGGCGGACGGCATCCGGCTGCACGTCGAGGTGCACGGCCAACCCGGCGCACCCACCGTGGTGCTGGCGCACGGCTGGACCTGTTCCACCACGTTCTGGGCCCCGGTGATCCGCGAACTCTCCGACCGCTACCGGGTGGTGGCCTACGACCAGCGCGGCCACGGTCACAGCGAGATCCCGCCGAGCCGGGCCCGCTACTCGACCAGGGCGCTCGCCGAGGACTTGTCCGCGGTACTCGCCCGGACCGTTCCGGCGGGGGAGCGGGCCGTGCTGGCCGGACACAGCATGGGCGGGATGACCATCATGGCCGCCGGCGGCCGCCCCGAGGTCGCCGACCGCACCGCAGCCGCGATCCTGATCTCCACCGGTCCGGCCGACCTGGTGGCCGAACTCACCGTGCTGCCCCCGGGCGTCCGCTCCCCGGGTCTGCGCCGCTTCCTGCACCGGCAGCTGCTCCGCTCCCGGCTGCCGCTCGGACCGGTCTCGCCGGTCAGCCGGGTCGCGCTCAAGTACGCCACCATGGGGCCGGGTTCGCCCGCCGGGCAGGTGGAGGCCACGGCCCGGATCGTGCACGCCTGCCCGACCGCCGTACGCGCCAACTGGGCCGCGGTGCTCGACCGGCTGGACGTCCGCGCCGGACTGGCCCGGCTCGCCGCGCCCACCGCGGTCGTGGTCGGCACCGCCGACCGGCTGACCCCGCCGGTGCACGCGCACCGGATGGTCGCCGAACTGGCCGACCCGCAGGGGCTGTTGCTGCTGCCCGGGGTCGGCCACATGTCGCCGCTGGAGCGCCCGGCGGAGGTCGCCGCCGAGATCCACCGGATGGCCGCCACGCACCTGGTCGGCGGCGCCGGCTCCGCTGATCGCCCCGAGTCCGCCGATGAAGCTGCCAATGAACCCGCCGATGAACCCGCCGATGAGAGGACCGCCGTCGCATGACCGCCATCCCGCCGCTGTCCGCGCAGGTCGTCGTCGTCACCGGAGCCGCCCGCGGGGTCGGCGCGTCGCTCGCCCGCAAGCTCGCCCGGCGCGGGGCCAAGGTCGCCCTGCTGGGGCTGGAGCCGGAGGAGCTGAAGGCCGTCGCCGCCAAGTGCGGCCCGGACGCGACCAGTTGGGAGGTGGACGTCACCGACCTCGACGCGCTGGAGGACACCGCCCGACGGGTCAAGGAGCACTACGGGCGGATCGACACCGTCGTCGCCAACGCCGGGATCGCGCTCGGCGGACCGCTGACGGACAGCGACCACCGGGCGTTCAGCCGGGTCATCGAGGTGAACCTGCTCGGCAGCGTCGCCACCGCGCGGGCCTTCCTGCCGGCCCTCACCGAGAGCCGTGGGTACCTGCTGCAGATCGCCTCGCTCGCGGCGCTGACACCGGCACCGCTGATGAGCGCGTACTGCGCCAGCAAGTCCGGGGTGGAGGCCTTCGCCCACTCGATCCGCGCCGAGGTCGCCTACCGGGGTGTGAAGGTCGGCGTCGGATACCTGAGTTGGACCGACACCGACATGGTGCGCGGGGCCGACGAGGACGCCGTGCTGAAGCAGATGCGGTCGCGGCTGCCGTGGCCGGCGAACAAGACGTACCCGCTGGAGCCCGCGGTGGACCGGATCGTGGCGGGCATCGCGCGCCGGTCGGCCCACGTCTACGCCCAGGCCTGGCTTCGGGGCATGCAGCCGGTCCGCTGGCTGCTGCCGAGCCTGATCGCGGTGGTCGGCTCCCGGGACGTGGCCCGGCTCGCCCCGCAGCTCGCTGCCACCGCCGCCGACCGCCTGCGCGCCGTCGGCGCCGGGGGTGCGGCGGACACCGAGGCCCGGGGGAGCCGACGTGGGTCGGACAGCCGAGGCGACGGCTGACGCGGTCGGCTGACTGCGGTCAACCAGCCGCTGACAACTGACAACTGACAACTGGTAGGCGGTAGGCGGCAGGCGACAAGTGACAGGCGACAGATGACAGCTGACGGATTTCGAAAGCTGTCATCTGTCATCTGTCATCTGTTCGCCGCCCGTCGTCGTCCGCTCCCTCCCCCTCTCCCTCGTCCACTCCCTTGCCCTCGCTCTCGCCCGCGATCCGCGCCAGCGTTTCCAGGGCTTGCGCCAGTACCGGCAGCGGCGGCGAGGCCAACCCGACTCGGACGGCGGACGGCGAGCGCCGCGGATCCACGGCGAACGCCGTCGCGGGCGTGACCGCGATCCCGGCGCGCGCCGCCGCCGCGACGAAGGTCTCGGCCCGCCGGCCGCCCGGCAGTTCCCACCACAGGTAGTACGAACACGGGTCGGCCCGCAGCCGCTGCCCCGCCAGCACCTCGCGCGCCAGCCTCTGCCGGTCCGCCGCGTCGGCCCGCTTCGCCGCCTCGACGGCGGCCAGCGTGCCGTCCCCGATCCAGCGCACCGCCGCCTCCAGCGCGAACCCGTTGGGCGTCCAGCCGCCCGACCGCAACGCGCCCGCCACCTGTTCGCGCAGCCCGGCCGGCACGACCGCGAACCCGGTGGTCAGACCGGGTGCGAGCCGCTTGGAGAGACTGTCGACGAGGACGGTGCGCTCCGGTGCGAGCGCGGCCAGCGGGGTCGACCCGGGGCACAGGAAGGACCAGACGGCGTCCTCGACCACCGGCAGGTCGAGTCGCCGCAGTTCCTCCGCGAGGGCAACCGCCCGTTCGTGCGGCAGGCTCACGCCGAGCGGGTTCTGCAACCGGGGCTGCACGTACACGGCGCGCAGTGGCGCCGCCCGGTGGGCGACGGCGACGGCGTCCGGCAGCAGTCCGCGTTCGTCCATCGCCAGTGGCACCAGCCTGATGCCCAGCCGTTCCGCCGTCGCCTTGACCACCGGATAGGTCAGCTCCTCGACCCCCAGCCGTTGCCCCGGCGGGACCAGCGCGGCGAGCGCCCCCGCGATGGCCTGCCGCCCGTTGCCCGCGAAGAGCAGGTCATGGCCGCCGGCCTCCCGGATGCCGGTCGGGAGCAGGTCCGCGAAGGCGTGCCGTGCCGCGTCCGTTCCGGCCGCGCCGACCGGCCGCAGCGCGTCGCCGAGCGCGTCCGCGCGCAGCAGCGGAGCCAACCCGCCCGCCAGCAGCCGGGCCTGCCCGGGGACGACGGGGTAGTTGAGCTCCAGGTCCACCGGTGTGGCGGCCGGTTCGGTGAGCGCGACCTGTCCGCCGTCCGGGTCGTGCGCGGCCCGGACGAAGGTCCCACGTCCGACCTCTCCGACGGTCAGGCCGCGGCGGCCCAGTTCCCGGTAGACCCGTCCCGCCGTCGAGGCGGCGATGCCCCGGCCGCGGGCGAAGGCGCGCTGGGTGGGCAGTTGTCGGCCGGGCCGCAGCCGCCCGGCGGCGATGTCGGCGGCGACCTGGTCGGCGATCTGGCGGTAGTCGTCCATCGGCGTCGATCCCTCCGTCTCCTGCGTGTCCGGGCATGCCGTGCGCGCCCCGCGCCCGGCATCCCGCGTCCGGCGCCCCCGCGCCCTGCACCCCGCGTCCGGCGCCCCGCATCACACGCGACGCACCCCGCCATCATTGCACCGAGCGCAAAGTCGTCATTGCGCCGAGCTGATCGCCCGGCCTAGCCTCCTCGCATGGACACGTTGACAACCGCCGTGGACGGCCACGCCGCGCTCGGGATCGCCGCTGTGGCACTGGGCATGGTGTTGTCGCCGGGGCCGAACATGATCTACCTGGTGTCGCGCTCGATCGCGCAGGGCCGCCGTGCCGGGCTGATCTCGCTGCTCGGGGTCGCGACCGGTTTCCTGGTCTACCTCGTCGCGGTGACGGCGGGGGTGGCCGCGGTGTTCTCGGTGGTGCCGGCCCTCTACACCGCGATCAAGCTGGCCGGCGCCGGCTACCTGCTCTGGCTGGCCTGGAAGGCGGTCAAGCCGGGTGGCACGGCGGTGTTCGCCCCGCAGGAGCTGCCGCCGGACCCTCCGCGCCGCCTGTTCGCGATGGGGTTCCTGACCTGCCTGCTCAATCCGAAGATCGCCATCATGTACATCTCGCTGCTGCCCCAGTTCGTGGTGCCGGAGCGCGGTCACGTGGCCCTGCAGAGCCTGCTGCTGGGGCTGATCCAGATCGTGATCGCGATCACCGTCAACGGACTGATCGCGATGAGCGCGGGCGGCATCGCGTCCTTCCTCAACCGCCGTCCGGCCTGGCTGCGCGTCCAGCGCTACGTGATGGGCACCGTCCTCGCCGGGCTGGCCGTGCACATCGCCGCCGACCGCGCCAAAGCGGTCGCTGTCTGAGGAGCGGAGCGGCCGCTCCCCAAGGGCCAGGGCGGCCGTCGGCTAAGGCCCGTCCTCGACGCACCGTCGTCCGTCCGGAGCCGACGTATGACGGTCGGTCCGCTCCGACGGGCGGTCCCGTGCGGTGGTCGCGGCGGTCACGGTGGTCGCCGCGGTTGCGGTTGAGACGGTCGCGGCGGGCGTCGGGCGGTGGCCGCGGCCGGTGGTGGTCGTCCGCGCGACCGTCCGCAGCACCTCGTACCCGGCCTGCACGAACCGTCCGTCCAGTGTCGGCCCGGTGTTGGCGAGCACCGCGACGGCGGCCGCCGTCTCCGGGGAGAACCCCACGAAGGTCGTGAAGCCCCGAGTCCCGCCGGTGTGGAAGTACAGGTCGCGCCCGCCCGAGCGGCGACGGTTCCACACCAGGCTCAGTTCGTCGGTGGAGTGCGGGAGCCGCAACCGCGCCCGCTGGACGTCGGCCAGGGCCGCTCCCAGCGCGCCGCCGCCCCCGCCTCCACCACTGCCCCGGCAGCTGCTGCCGGGCCGAGGCGCGTCGAGGTGTGCCCGGAGGTAGCGCAGCAGGTCGGCCCCGGTCGAC
This sequence comes from Kitasatospora sp. NPDC059577, assembly GCF_042735475.1. NCBI lineage: Bacteria > Bacillati > Actinomycetota > Actinomycetes > Kitasatosporales > Streptomycetaceae > Kitasatospora > Kitasatospora sp. NPDC059577. The sequence goes on from NZ_JBHWBZ010000011.1 coordinate 77,852, forward strand.
CGGACGGCGCCCGCTCCCGGCAGCCCGGGGATGCTCCACGGCGGGACTGCGCGTCCGTGCCGGTACCCGGTCGCCAGGTTCGCCGGGTCCGGCGCGCAGGTGGTGGCGGGGAGGCCGAGCGGTCGGCAGACGCGCCGGGTGAGCAGTTCGCCGTAGGGCAGTCCGCCCGTCTCGGCGAGCACCCGACCGAGCAGTCCGACGCCGTAGTTGGAGTACCGGTACCGGCTACCGGGCGTGCACCGTACGGTGGTTCGGGCCAGTGCCGCGCGCAACTGTTCGTCGCCGAAGGCGGTGTACGGGTTGCCGGCCCAGTTCCGGACGGCGCCCGCGAGCAGCCCGGGCGGCAGGCGGGGGAGCCCCGAGGTGTGGGTGGCCAGGTGCAGCAGCCGGATCGGATCGGTCGAACGCACCGTCACCGGAAGCCAGTCGGGCGCGAGGCGGTCCTCCACCGGGTCGGCCGGGGCGAGTTCACCGGTCGCGGTCATCTCCGCGAGCAGCAGGGCGGTGAACGTCTTGCTGACCGAACCGAGTTCGAAGACGGTGTCCGGGGTGCACGTGGGCGCGTCCGCGGTGCGGGCGAGTCGGCCGTGGCACCGGACCTCCTCACGGTCGCCGTGCACGACGGCCACCGTGACGGCGGTGGCGTACGGCGCGGCCGCCCGGACTGCCGCCCGGACGGCCGCGTCGAGCTCGTTCACCCGGCCGCGGCGTCGGTGCCGCCGAGCGCGCGGGAGAGTGTGACCGTCGCGGCCACCACCGCCACCACGGCGGTGTGTTCGTGGGCCCGGATCGCCGACTCGGGGTCGTCCTCGATGGGTTCGGCATCCCGGGGGACCAGGCCGTCCGCCCGTTGCACCGCCGCCAGCGCCTCCCAGCCGGAGCTGCCGAGAGCGGGTTCGCCGATGCACGCGTCGACGATCAGCAGTTCGCCGACGAGGTCCCACTGGCCGATCTCGGTCCAGATGTCGAGCCAGACCGGCAGCCAGGCGCGCAGGTAGTCGCGCATCGGTCCGGGCAGGTCCGCCGGGCGGGCGCCCCAGTCGGTGAGGTGGAAGACGGTGTGGGTGACCTGGTAGGCGATCGACCAGGCGATGGTCCAGGGTTCGGGGAGCGCGCCGAGCCAGGTGCGAGCAGCGAGTTCGGCCCAGTCGGGCCGGTGGCTGAGCCCGATGACCCGTCGTGCGTTCGCCACCGCCAGCTGGCGGCTGCCCTGGATCTCGACGGCGTGGACGGCGCGCAGCCGGCTGATCGATTCGAGCAACTCCTCCAGGGCGGCGTGCCGGTAGCCGACCCGGGCGAAGTGGGCGTAGGTCTCCAGCGGGTCGGTGACCGTGACGTGCCGCAGCTGGCGCTCGTACAGCATGTCGCCCTCGCGCAGTTGTTCCCAGGCGCCGTCGAGCATGTCGCGCGCGGCGCGGGCGTCCTGCGGTCCGGCGACGCCGTCGCGCAGGACCAGGGAGGAGGCCATCGCGGCTTCGCAGAGCGGCTTGTAGACGTCGTTCGGTTCGGCGAGGTCGATGATGGTGTTGTCGGAGAGCCGGCCCCAGCCGTCCTGGTAGCAGGTGTGCAGCCAGGACAGCGCGCGGGTGCCGAGTTGTTGGGCGGTGGCGAGCACCTGGGTGTCGGTCATCGCGGTCCACCCTCCGACAGGGCTTCGGCGACGGCGAGTTCGAGCCGGGTGCGGACGGCGCCGATGCCGACCAGACGGATCCGGTCCAGGATCGGCTCGACCTCCAGGTGCGGCGGCCGGTCCGCGGCGTCGGCCCACGCGAGCCAGCGGGCGAGCCGGACGGCGGTGGTGAAGTCGCGTCGGAGCATGGCGCGGGCGGTGCCGCGGGAGAGGTCCAGGAGGTTCGTGCGGGCGGCGTCGTGGACCGGGCCGTCCAGTCCGGGCAGCGCGAGCACGGACAGCTGTGCCATCCGGACCGACCAGGTCTGCCAGCCGAGTTCGGCCGGCCCGGGCGGCGGGGCGGGCGTGGGAGCCGGAGCGGTGTCCGCGTACGGGGTGCGGGCGAGCACCTGCTCGGCCGCCCAGTCCTGCCAGGCGATGGCCTGCGCGGCGTCGGGGGAGGCCGGTGCCGGGGAGGGGAAGGTCCGTCGGGCCTCGGCGAGCAGCGCGGCGGTGGGGCCGTCGGGCTCGGCTCCGGTGAGCAGCTGCGGGGCGAAGAGGTCGGCGCCGAGCACGCGGACCGCGGCCAGCAGCGGGCGGGGCACGGCGGTGTCCGGGGTCGCGAGCGCGGCCGCACCCCCGCCGCCCCGGAGGGCGTCGAGGGTCCGGCCCGCCACCCGCTCGACCGCCGCGGCGTACTCGTCACGGAGAGGGGTCTCGGCGAATGGCATGGTGGTGAGGTCCTCCTTCAGGAGGTAGGGCGCGGGCGCGGGGCCCCGCGGGTGCGGGGCCCTGCGGACGGAGCGTGGCTACCGGGTCGGCTTCTCCTTGGGTCCCTTCGGGGACAGCAGCAGGAGTCCGAGCAGCAGCAGGCCACCGGCGGCCTCGGGCAGGTACGTGGGCGCGTCGGACACGACGGCCTCGTCCTCCACCATCAGGCTCGCTAGGGTTTCGGCTTCGGCCGACGTCGCGCTGCGTGACGTCGAAACCGATTCGGTCCGGAACTGAGTAAGCATCAGATGTGCCTCCTCGTCTGGATTTCACCGCCAGGTCCGGCGGTGCCCCTGTCCGACACTACGAGCACGATCGAGTACCTGCATCCGCAGCGTCCTGAACTGGGGCGTTGCACTCGGTGTGGGCTCGACAGCGGCGAGTGGGTACGGTCGGGGGCATGACCACAGCCTTGATCACCGGCGCGACCGCCGGCATCGGAGCCGCGTTCGCCCGCCGGCTCGCCCGCAGCGGCTACCAGCTCGTCCTGGTGGCGCGGGACACCGAGCGCCTGGAACGCGCCGCCGCCGACCTGCACGGCACGTACGGCGTCGAGGCGGAGGTGCTGACCGCGGACCTCGCGACCGACGCCGGCATCGGGGCCGTCGAGGCCCGGCTGGCCGACCCGGCCCGTCCGGTGGACCTCCTGATCAACAACGCCGGGTTCGGCAACAAGGGCGCGTTCGGAACCGTCCCGCTGCAGGACGAGCTGGACATGCTGAAGGTGCACGTCGAGGCGATCCTGCGGCTGACGACGGCCGCACTGCCCGGCATGCGCGAGCGCCGCCGGGGAGCGATCGTCAACGTCGCCTCGGTGGCGGCCTTCCTGCCGCGCGGGACGTACGGGGCGAGCAAGGCCTGGGTGGTCAGCTTCACCCAGGGCGTGCTGCGCGACCTGGGCGGCACGGGCGTGCGGATGATGGCGCTGTGCCCGGGTTTCACCCGGACCGAGTTCCACGAGCGGGCGGGCATGGGCACGGGCAACATCCCGGCCTGGTCCTGGCTCTCCGTCGACCGGGTCGTGGACGAGGCGATGCGCGACCTGGCCCGCGGCCGGTCGGTGTCCGTGCCGAGCAAGCGGTACAAGGTCGCGGTCGCGATCGCCCGGCTGCTGCCGCCGGGCGGGCTGGGCGGGCTCTCCTCGAAGGCGGCGCGCACCTACCGGACGAACTGAGGCTCGCGGCGGCGGGCGGCGGGCGGCGGGCGGCGGGCGGCTGGGGCTGCGGGGCTGCGGGGTCGCTGGGCAGCGGGGAATAGGGCAACCCTCACTATTAGCTTGCCTAACTATGAGCTACGCTCGCTATGCTGGCGTTCATCCGACCGCCGTGCCACCCGTCGTCGCGCCCCCGGCGCGCGTCCCGACCCTGGAGGCCCGCCTTTGAGGCCCGCCGTCAACTGGACCCCGCCTGCCCGCGCCGAGGGCGAGCCCCGCCCGCCCGCACAGTGGCGGCGCATCCTCGCGCTCTTCCGCCCGTACCGGGGCCGCCTGACCACCGTCGGGCTGCTGGTCGCCGCCTCCGCCGTGGTCTCGGTGGTCTCGCCGTTCCTGCTGAAGGCAGTCCTGGACACCGCCATCCCGCAGGGCCGCACCGGGCTGCTCAGCCTGCTCGCGCTCGGGATGATCCTCACCGCCGTGGTGAACAGCGTCTTCAACGTCCTGCAGACGCTGATCTCCACCACCGTCGGCCAGCGCGTGATGCACGACCTGCGCACCGCCGTCTACGGGCACCTGCAGCGGCAGTCGCTGGCGTTCTTCACCCGCACCCGCACCGGCGAGGTGCAGTCCCGGATCGCCAACGACATCGGGGGCATGCAGTCCACGGTGACCTCCACCGCGACCAGCCTGGTGTCCAACCTCACCGCGGTGGTCGCCTCCGTCGTCGCCATGCTCGCCCTGGACTGGCGGCTCACCGTCGTCTCCCTGCTCCTGCTCCCGCTGTTCGTCTGGATCAGCCGCAGGGTCGGCAGGGAACGCAAGAAGATCACCACCGAGCGGCAGAAGCAGCTGGCCGCGATGAGCTCGGCGGTCCAGGAGTCGCTGTCGGTCAGCGGCATCCTGCTCGGCCGCACGATGGGCCGCTCCGACTCACTGGCCCGCGACTTCACCGAGCAGTCCGACCGGCTCGCCGACCTGGAGGTCCGGGCCGGCATGGCCGGGCGCTGGCGGATGAACACCATCCAGATCGTGATGGCCGCGATGCCCGCGCTGATCTACTGGGCGGCCGGCCTGACCTCCGCCGCCGGCGCCCCGATCGTGTCGGTCGGCACCCTGGTCGCCTTCGTCACCCTCCAGCAGGGCCTCTTCCGCCCCACCGTGAGCCTGCTGTCCACGGGCGTCGACGTGCAGACCTCGCTCGCGCTCTTCCAGCGCATCTTCGAGTACCTCGACCTCCCGGTGGAGATCGCCGAGCCGGCCGCGCCGGTCACCCTGGCCGAGCCGCGCGGCGAGGTCCGCTTCGAGCGCGTCGACTTCCGCTACGACCCGGCCCAGGAGCGTCCGACCCTCTCCGGCCTCGACCTCACGGTCCCGGCCGGGAGCTCACTGGCCGTGGTCGGCGAGACCGGCTCGGGCAAGACCACCCTCAGCTACCTCGTCCCGCGGCTGTACGACGTCACCGGCGGCCGGGTCACCCTGGACGGCGTCGACGTCCGCGAGCTCTCCTTCGACACCCTGGCCCGCTCGGTCGGCGTGGTCTCCCAGGAGACCTACCTCTTCCACGCCTCGGTCGCCGAGAACCTGCGCTTCGCCAAGCCGGGCGCCACCGACGCCGAACTGGTCGAGGCCGCCCGGGCCGCACAGGTCCACGACACCATCGCCGCCCTGCCGGACGGCTACGACACCATGGTCGGCGAACGCGGCTACCGCTTCTCCGGCGGCGAGAAGCAGCGCCTCGCGCTCGCCCGGACGATCCTGCGCAACCCGCCGGTGCTCATCCTCGACGAGGCCACCAGCGCGCTCGACAACCGCACCGAGCGCGCCGTCCAGCAGGCCGTGGACGCCCTGTCCGCCGGCCGCACCACCATCACCATCGCGCACCGGCTCTCCACCGTCCGCGCCGCCGACCAGATCGCCGTCCTGGACCACGGCGAGGTGGTCGAACTGGGCACCCACGACGAGCTGGTGGCGCTGGACGGCCGGTACGCGGCCCTGCTGCGCCGGGAAGCACCGGAAGCGGCCGCGCTGCCGGAGGCCGTCCTGCCGGAGGTCGCCCTCGACCGGGTGTGAAGCCCGGCCCGGGTGTGAACCCCGCCCCGGTGTGAAGCCAGCCCGGGTGCGAACCCCACCCCGGTGTGAAGCCTTCGAGCGGATGTGGGCCCGTGCACGGCCGTGAACCCGTGCCCGGGCGTGGACCCTCGGACAGGGGTGACCCCCGGCGGTCAGGCCGCCTTCGGCACCTCGTTGTAGGTCTCCGCGACCTCCTGGCCGGAGAGCCGCTGGATCGCCGCCATCACCTCGTCGGTCACCTGCCGACGGGCCTTCAGCGAGCGGGCCTGCCCGTGCAGCTCGTCGAAGTGCAGCGGCTCGCCGAAGCGGACCGTCACCTTCTCCAGTCGCGGCACCCGCTTGCCCACCGGCAGGATCTGCTCCGGCCCCTCCAGCGCCACCGGGACCACCGGCACGCCCGCGGTCAGCGCGAGCCAGGCGACGCCCGTCTTGCCCCGGTAGAGGCGGCCGTCCAGCGAGCGGGTGCCCTCGGGGTAGATGCCGAAGGCCTTGCCGTCCTCCAGGATCTCCAGCGCCGACTCCAGCGAGGCCTGAGCGGAACGGTAGGTGCCGCGCTCGACCGGCACCGCGCCGATCGCCTCGAAGAAGCCCTTGGAGAGCTTGCCCTTGAGCCCGGCGCCGGTGAAGTACTCGGCCTTGGCGAGGAAGTGGACCCGGCGCGGCGAGGTCAGCGGGATCACCACGCTGTCGATGAAGGACAGGTGGTTGCTGGCCAGGATGACCCCGCCCTTGCGCGGTACGTTCTCGACCCCCTCGATGACCGGGCGCCAGATTCCCCGCGAAACCGGTTTCAGCACCAGCTTGGTGACGAGGTCGAGCACGATTCCCTCCCTGGACGAACGACCGCCCGGGAGGTGCCCGGGCCCGCAATCAGATCCGCAGACTACGACACCCACCCCCGCGCCCGTCCACTCCCGCCGACCGTGGTGCACACCACGGACAGGTAGGGTACGGCCGTCCGAACCGAGCAACACCCCGCAGTACCCAGGAGGGCACGATGGAGACCACCGAGGCGATCAAGGCCTTTTTCGACCGCTTCGACAAGGACGGCGACGGCAAGATCACCCCGGCCGAGTACGCGCTCGCCGCGAACGAGATGGGCGACCACGACGTCACCCTCTCGATGGCCGAGGCCCTGATCCACAGCATGGACACCAACCACGACGGCGTCCTGACCTTCGACGAGTTCCTGGCCGCGCGCCGGCGCTGAGCCCGCGTGCCGACGGGGCCGGTCGCCGTACCGGCGGCACCGGCCCCGCCCGGCGGTCCCGCCGTCCCCCGTGCCCCGGGCCGCCCCGTCACTCCTCCGCGCCAGGGCCGCTCCGCCGTCCCCCGTGCCGCTCCGCCGTCCCCCGTGCCGCTCCCTCGCGTCCCCCGTGCGCCCGTCGCGTCCCCCGTGCCCCGGGCCCGCCCGGTGGCGTCCCGCGGGGCCCTACCGCCCGTCGGTCACCGGGAACACCCGGCGCACCACCCGGTCCGCCGCGCCGCCGTCGTCCCAGACGCAGAACTTCGCCCGGAACCGCGCCCGCGCCCCCGGTGCCGGATCGCCCGCCAGCAGTGCCCGCACCAGTTCCCCCGCGGTCTCCGTGACCGCTCCCGGCGGCTCCGCGAACAGGTCGAAGTAGACGCCGCGCTCCCGCTGGTACTCCTCCCAGTCCGGGGCGAAGACCACCACCGGCCGGTCCAGCACCGCGTAGTCGAACATCATCGACGAGTAGTCCGTCACCAGCACGTCCGCTGCGAGGTAGAGGTCCTCGACGGTCGGGTGCGCCGAGACGTCCACGATCCGTGCCGCGTCCCCGTCGGCCGCCAGATCGCCCGGTCCGCCGGTGTGGAAGTAGTGCGTGCGCACCAGCAGCGTGAAGTCCGGGCCCAGTCGCCCGGCCAGCTCGGCCACGTCCAGCAGGGGCACGTAGCCGCCCTTGCCGCCGCGGTGGGTCGGCGCGTACAGCACGGCCCTGGTGCCCGGCCGCAGCCCCAGTCGCTCGCGCACCGCGCGCACCTCGTCCGGGGACGCGTCGGCCAGCCGGTCGTTGCGCGGGTAGCCGGTGTCGAGCATCTCGTACCGGCCGGGGAAGGCGCGGGCGAAGTGCTCGCTGGTGTGCGGGTTCGGGGAGACCAGGAAGTCCCAGCGGTCGACGGCCTCCTGGAGCAGGTCGAAGTCCATCCCCTCCGCCGCCTCGGGGCGGTCGCGCAGGTCCATGCCCATGGTCTTGAGCGGGGTGCCGTGCTGGGTCTGGACGTGCACCGAGCCGGGCCGCTTGACCATCGTGCGCGGGAAGTTGACGTTGTTGACGAAGTACTTGGCGGTCGCCATCACCTTCAGGTAGGCGGGGGTGTTGACGATCACGTACGGCACCCCGGGCGGCAGCGTGCCGGCCTGCCGGCGGTTCTCCACCACCCACACGCCCCGGATCCGCGGCGTGAGTTCCTTCGCCTTCTCGTAGATCGCCGCCGGACTGCAGGCGTAGCCCCGGTGCCAGTACGCGGCGTAGACCGCCAGGTTCTCGTCGAGCGGCAGCCGGCGGAAGGCGTTGTACGCGGTGAACCGGGCGCCGCTGCGCACCCCCTTCTTCACCGCGGGCGCCACCGCCCGTGCCCCGCGCTTGAGTTCGCGCGGAAGCCGGCCGGTGCGGCGCAGCTCGGCGTACGCGATCCGGGCGCCGCGGGCGGCCAGCCGGTACTGCACGCCGCGCACCCCGCCGGGGTAGCGGTAGCCGGCCGGGCGGTGCCGGTCGAAGTGCCGGGCGATCCGCTGGAAGAAGTCCCGGCGCAGGTCGGCGGGGACCAGCCCGGGGGAGTCGTAGACGTTGAGCGCCTGGCGGACGGTCCGGTCGAAGACCAGCGTGCGCAGCGACTCCGGGACGGGTCTGCCGGGGCGGTCCGGGCGGTCCAGGAAGGCGAAGATCGCGTCGTACTGCGCGAAGACGTCGGCGTGCTTGGGGGAGGCGGTGGCGGTGATCGCACCGTCCCGTCCGCGCCGGTAGTTGTAGCAGGCCCGGTCGACGTAGCGCAGCCGCTCGGCGGCCAGCAGCGCCGGGTAGGTGACCGAGATGTCCTCGTAGTAGCCGCGGCCGAAGGAGACGCCGAGGCCGTCCAGGAACTCGCGCCGGAACACCTTGTTCCACACCGACATCACGGTCTGGAACAGTGCCGGGTGCTCGGCCAGCGTGCTGCCCTCGACCAGCGGGGAGCCGGTCAGCACGTGGCGCCAGGGGTTGGACTCCGTCCCGCCGTCCGGGTAGACGTGGGTGAAGTCGGTGATCAGCACGTCGGCGGGGGTCTCGCGGCGGCGCTCCTGCGCCAGCTCGTCGAGGACCACGCTGACGGTCCGCTCGGGCAGCCAGTCGTCGCTGTCCAGGAACCAGACGTACTCGCCACGGGCCTGCGGCAGGGCGGCGGTGCGGGCGCCGCCGAGGCCCTGGTTCTCGGTGAGGTGCATCACTCGCAGCCGGGGGTCGCGGACCGCGTAGGCGTCCAGGATCGCGCCGGAGCCGTCGGGGGAGAGGTCGTCGACCGCGATGACCTCGAAGCGGGACTCCAGGGCGGGGGTGTCGCCGAGGATCGAGTCGAGGCAGCGCGGCAGGTACCGCTCCACGCCGTGGACCGGGAGCACGATGCTGAGGAGGAGGGACACGCTGGCCGAGTCTACCGATCCACCGGGCGCGACCAGCGCGGACGTCCGGTGCGAGCGGTCTCGCCGGGGACGGTCGGGATTTCGCCGACGGGATCCGTGGCGGACTGACCCGGAACCGCCGGTGCCGGGCCCCTCGCGGGGCGGCACCGGCAGTCAGGTGGCGGTCCGGCCGACCCTCGACGGCCGACCGCCGGTCCGGGCACCGCGCGAGCCTGGCCACCGCAGCGTCGAGGCGGCCGGGCAGTGGCTCGCGGGAGCCGGAGTTCTTCATCAATCGAACACGCGCCTGGGTGCGGTGCGGGCACAGCGCGTGCAATCAGATATTGCTTGGAGGTGGGGCGGGAGTCAATCCCTCGAATGTGTTCACTTCATGAAAGCAGGCGTCCGGGGGGTGAGGGGGGTCGAATCGACGGGGGTCGGTGGCGTCCGGTGACGGGAGGTGGCGATGGGTGACGAGGGTGGTGGCGATCCGGGGCTCGCGGGTCAGGTCGGGGCGGGTGGAGGTCGACGGTCGGCCTGCGGCGTCGGGTTGCGGCGTCGGCTCGGGAACCGGCGACGGTGCCGCTTCGGGACCGGCTCGGCGTCGGCTCGGGAACCGGCGTCGACGTGGGGTCGGAGGCGCCCCGAACATCACTTTGTCGATCTGGCGGCTGTCCCCTATATGGGGAGTCCGTCTGCGGAGGTCCCGGGGGTGTGCGCGGGCGCTCCGGCCGACGCCGTGCCGGGTGCCGCCGCAGCGCCCCACGTGCGCCGGGCGCGGACGGCGCGGACGGCTACCCGGTCCGCACTTCCGGGCACTGCTGACGGATGGCCGGTCGTGCACCATCATTGATGCCTAGTCGTGATCGGCCGGGTGGCCCCTGGTGCATCGTCAGTTGACGCCGCACGGTACGGTGGCACAACACCAAGGACGGTTGCGCGAAGGCCGTCTGTCACGGATAGTCTTCGCCTCACGGCCCTGGCGCCTCGTAGGGGTGGGAAAACTGATGGAACACATGCAAGTGCGGACTCGGCCCCGTGTGCCGGCGATCCAGTGCGGTGTCGGCACGACCGGCCGCCGGATCGAACGACACCTGGCCGTGCTCGGCGCGCCCGCGCTCCCGGCGGTGGACACCGCCGAGGCGCTCGGGCTGATAAGGGAGCTGACGCCTCGCGGCGCCGGGGCCCCGACGACCCGTCGTCGCCACACCAGGATCTCGCTGCTGACGCCGCTGCGTCGGCTGCGTCGGAGCCTCTTCGGCGGGCGCGGCTAGGGGTTCGTCCCCAGCCGTCGTCGGTCGTCGTCCCGCCCTGGTCGGGAACAGACCCGGTGGACCGTCCGGTCCGCCGGGTCATTGGCGTGTCCGGACGCCCCGTCGCTCCGGGGCGGCCCGAAGCCCGCGCTGTGGTCTGAACCTTTCACCTTATGCGAGTTTGCCTCCCTGGCAAGGCGAGTCGGCGAGGCAGTAGGCCCGACCCCCTGACCTGGGCCAGGATGGCGCCATGGCGGACAACAACCACTCCACCCCGACCGGCCGGTTCCAGACCACCACCTTCGAGATCACCACGGGCAGCCGCGAAGTCGCGGTCGACATCACCGACCGCTGCGCGGCGTTCCTGGACGAGCGGGCCACCGGGCGCGACGGCCTGCTCAACGTCTTCGTGCCGCACGCGACCGCCGGGATCGCCGTCCTGGAGACCGGCTCCGGCAGCGACGACGACTTCCTCGCCACCCTGCGGGACCTGCTCCCGGCCGACGACCGCTGGCGCCACCGGCACGGCAGCCCCGGGCACGGCCGGGACCACGTGGTGCCCGGCCTCGTCGCCCCGCACGCGACGCTGCCGGTGCTCGGCGGCCAACTCGCGCTCGGCGTCTGGCAGTCCGTGGTGCTCGTCGACACCAACGGGGACAATCCGCGCCGTACCGTCCGGCTGTCCTTCCTGGGCTGATTCGGGTCGGCGTCGGGCTGGGTCGGCGTCGGGTCGGTCCCGGCGGCTGCAGGGTGCCGGACGCGGATACCGGCTACCGGCTACCGGCCGACGTGGGCGGCCACCGCCGCCAGGTAGCGCTCGATCGCCAGGTGCTGGCAGAGCAGCGCGACCGGGCGGCCCAGGCGTGCGTACCAGGCGGACAGCCGGGAGAACGCGGTGACTTCGAACCACACCTCGCCGTCGGCGTCCATCGACACCAGGAACGCCTCCTCGCCGCACTCCGGGTGGCCGGGGAGCGTCCCGTAGGCGAACCCGACCCGGTCCGGCTCGTCCGTCGTCCACACGACCCGGCAGGGGATCACCAGCCGTGGCCACCGGCTGCCCGGCAGGCTCAGCCGCAACAGCACCGTGTCGCCGTCCCGGGCCGGGCCGCCGGGGTGGACGGCGAAACCGGTGCCCGTCTGGCTTCCCCAGTCGCGCACGTACCGCCCGGCCCGCTGCAGCACCTCCGGCCCGCGCCCGAGGTGTATCCGGCGCCGCAGGTGCGCGTAGCCGTCCGGCAGCCGCCCGCCCCTGGTCGCCCCCACCTCGGCGTACGAGGGTGCGGTGGCGCGGGCGGCAAGCAGGCGGCGGTGGAGGTCGGTGGCCATGCCGGCCACGGTAGCCGCCGCCCGGGACCGCCCGGTCGGCGGGCTGCCAGGGGCTGCCGGGGGTTGCGGGGGACTGCCGGGGGTTGCGGGGGCTGCGGGCCCACGGGGCGCCGGAGGTCGACGGGCGGGGCTCGGCGAACAATGTTCAGCGAACAGAGTTCAGATGGCAGAGTTCAGCGCACGTCTTCTGACATCTGTTCGTCGGGTCCGTGCCCGTGCCCGGCTGTCGGGGCCGCTTGCCCGCCGCCCGCGTCGCCCGCCGCTCGACCGCGCCGGTCAGCCGTCGAGCGAGATCGCGCTCTTGGCCCGCTCCACCGACTCCTCGGCGGCCGGCCCGCCCGGATTCTCGGTCGCCAGGTCCTGGTTGAGCTCGACGAACGGGCGCAGCCGTTCCTCGTACGAGGCGAAGGCGGCCCGGTGGTCGCCGTCGGAGCGGGCGAGGGCGTCGGCGAGGACGTGGGCGCCGACGAGGGCGAGGCTGGTGCCCTGGCCCGACAGCGGGGAGGCGCAGTAGCCCGCGTCCCCGAGCAGGACGACCCGGCCGTGCGACCAGCGGTCCATCCGGATCCGGGTCATCGTGTCGCAGTAGAAGTCGGGTGCCTCGGCCAGTGCCTTCAGCAGCCTCGGGGTCTCCCAGCGCAGTGCCGCCATCCGCTCGGCGACGACCGCCTTCTGCGATTCCGGACCGCGTTGGCCGTGCGGCAGCGGCTCGCCGCCGAAGCCGAAGGTGATCCGCAGCTCGGTGTTGTCCCGCACCGGGTAGACGCCGTAGCCGGCCTCGCCGTCGCGCAGCCACAGCTGCCAGTCCTCCAGGCCGAGGAAGTTGTCCGCGCTGAAGATCGCCAGGTGCATGCCGAGGTGGTGGGCGAAGTGCTCCTCGGGTCCGAAGGTCAGCCGGCGCACGGCGGAGTGCAGGCCGTCGGCGCCCACGACCAGGTCGTACCGGTGGGGTGCGGCGTGCTCGAAGCGGACCCGGACGCCGTCCTCGTCCTGGTCGAGTGCCGTGACGCCGTCGCCGAACAGGAACCGGGTGTTCCCTTCGGCGATCGCCCGTTCGTGCAGGATCCGGACGAGGTCGTCGCGCAGCAGCTCGATGTCGTCGCTGTCGAGCCGCCCGCTGCTGAACGTGCTCTCGGTGGAGCGGTGGACCTCCCGGCCGTCGCCGTCCAGGACGGACATGCCCCCCATCCGGGTCCGGTGGGCGCGGGCCTGTGCCAGCACGCCCAGCCGCCCGGCCACTTCCAGTGCGGCGCCCCGGATGTCGACGGCCTGTCCGCCGCCGCGCAGTGCGGGGGCGTGCTCGACCACCGTGGGGGCGAAGCCCCGGCGGCTCAGCAGTGCGGCGAGCGCGGTGCCGGCGATGCCGCCGCCGGAGATGAGCACGGTCTTCATGGGTCGCTCCTCGCTGTCCGTCCGCGCGCGGTGTCGCGCGCCGGTCCGTACGTTGTACGCGACGCTGAATGTACGGCGTACATGCAGGCCCGCCAAGTGCGGTTTCTCTGCTTCTGAACTAGTACAGCCGGGGGTTTCGGGGGAGCTCTCCTGGTAGCGTCTGAGCTAGTACAGTTCCGGGCGTCGCAGAAGGAGATCCGTGTCACACGAGCGAGTCGGAGCCGGCCGCACGCATGCCACCCCCGGGACCGCCGTTCCCGGACCTGTCACCGTCCCCGGATCCGCCACCCCCGGGTCCGCCCCGCCGTACCGGCGCATCGCCGACGAGATCGCCGCGCGGATCGCCGAGGGCACCCTCGCGCCGGGCGATCGGGTGCCCTCGACCCGGCGGATCGCCCGCGAGTGGCACGTCGCGTTGGCCACGGCCACCAAGGTGCTCACCACGCTGCGGCTGGAGGGGCTGGTCGAGACCCGGCCCCGGGTGGGCACCGTGGTGGCAGCCGCCCCCGCCCCTTCCCCTGGCCCTGCTCCCGCCACCGCTGCGCGGCCCGGCACCGCGGTGGGTGCACGCGTTCCGACGCCCGCCAAACCGTCCACTCCCGGGCCGTCCACTCCCGGGCCGTCCGTCGAACTCACCGCGGAGCGGATCGTCCGGGCCGCCCTGGAGATCGCCGACCGCGAGGGGCTCGCCGCACTCTCCATGCGCAGCGTCGCGGCCCGGCTCGGTGTCGCCGCGATGTCTCCCTACCGGTACGTCCCGAGCAAGGACGACCTGGTGCTGCTGATGGCGGATGCCGCGTTCGGGGAGGAGTCGTACCCGGCCGGGCCACCGGGGGACTGGCGGGCGCGGCTGGAACTCGGTGCGCACACGCTGTGGCGGATCTACCGGCGCCATCCGTGGCTCGCCCAGGTCGGCGTGCTCACCCGCCCGCTGATGCTGCCCGCCCTGTTGGACCACGCCGAGTGGGCGCTCTCCGCACTCGACGGCCACGGCCTCGACGCCGCGACGATGCTCGACCTGCACGTCCTGCTCTACAGCTACGTCCAGGGGATCGCCGTCCACCTGGAGCGGGAGGCGCAGGCCGAGGCGAGCACCGGTCTCACCGAGGACCAGTGGATGGACCGTCAGGGCCCGGCCCTCACGGCGATCGTCACCGGCGAGCGCCACCCCGTGTTCGCGCGGACGACCGGCAGCCTCGGTGACGGCTACGACCTGGACCTGGACGCGCTCTTCGCCTTCGGGCTGAAGCCGCTGCTGGACGGGGTCGCCACCATGATCGAGTCGGCCGGGAGCGGGAGCGGGAGCGGGAGCGGGGCCGGGGCCGGGGCCGGGAACAGGAACGGTGCCGCCGACGGGGCCACCACCGGGGCCGTCTTGCGGCGGGGCGGAGCGTCGGAGTAGGAAGGCAGCATGAGCGACAACGCGACGAACGAGCCCACGGTGGTCTGCGAACTCGCCCCCGACGGCGGCGCCGAGGCGGCGCTGCGGCACGACCCGGCGGCGTCCGGGCCCCGCGCCGACTGCGTGCTGTGCGGCGAGCCGACCGAGCTGTCCGCCGACCAGCCGGGCAGCACGCTCTGCCCGGTGTGCGCCTGGCAGCAGGCACAGCGGATCGCCTGCTCGGGCTGACACCGCCCCGGTCGAGCCGCCCCTGGTCGAGTCGCCCCTGGTCGAGCCACGCGCGTTACGCGTCCTCCCGCCCGGCCAGGGCCAGCGTCGAGCCGCGCCGCCCCTTGCGGACCAGCAGTTGGGCCGGGATGCGGCTGCGCAGATCGGCGACGTGACTGACGATGCCGACCGCGCGGTCCCGTTCGCGCAGGCCGTCGAGGACGTCCATCACCTCCTCCAGCGACTGCTCGTCGAGCGTGCCGAAGCCCTCGTCGATGAACAGGGTGTCCAGCGGCATGCCGCCCGCCTCGTCGGTCACCACGTCGGCCAGGCCCAGGGCGAGGGAGAGCGAGGCGAAGAAGCTCTCGCCGCCGGACAGGGTCGCGGTGTCCCGCTCGGTGCCCGTCCAGGCGTCCACCACCCGCAGGGCCAGGCCCGAGCGCCTGGTGCCGGTGCCCCGGTCGTCACTGTGGACCAGGGTGTAGCGCCCGCCGGACATCCGGACCAGCCGGTCGCTGGCCGCCGCCGCGACCTGCTCCAGCCGGGCCGCCAGCACGTACGACTCCAGGCGCATCCGCAGCCGGTTCTCGGCGGAGGTGCCGGCGGCCAGCGTGGCGAGCCGGTTGATCCGCCCGTACCGGTCCAGCGCCGGGGCCAGCTCGGCGGCGAGCCCGGCCAGCTGCCGCCCGATCTCGGCCAGTGCGCCGCAGCGTTCGCGGGCCGCGGCCTGAGCGGCGTGCGCCTGCCCGAGCCGGTCGGTCGCGGCGCGGAGCGCGGCCCCGGCGGCGGGCAGGTCGACCGGCGGACGGGTCGCGGCCTCGGCCAGCTCCGGGAGGTCCAGTTCGTGCCGGACGGCGGCGGTCTCGGCGCGGTGCCGCTCCAGCCGGTCCTCCAGCCGGTCGCGTTCCTCGCGCGGCAGCAGCACCGCCAGCGCGGCCGCGGCGTCCGGGAAACCCGCTGCGGCGGCGGTCTTGCCCAGTTCGCCCTCGGCTTCGTCGAGTCGGCCCGCCGCCTCGGTGTGGGCCCGTGCGGCCGTTGCCGCGGCGGCGACCTGCTCGGCGAGCCGGGTGAGGGCCGCAGCCCGGTCGGCGACCGAGGCCGCCTCCCCCCGGGCGGCCGCCACCCGGGCGGTCAGTGCCTCCTGTTCGGTGCCGAGCTTCAGCAGCCGGTCGGTGAGGACGGCGGCGCGCTCCCTGGCCTCGTGCAGTTCGTCGCCCCGGCGGGTGCGGTCCCGCGACAGCCGGGCGATCTCCTGCTCCACCCGGCCGAGCGCCTCCGCCGTGTGCCTGGCCCCGCGGTGCTCGTGCTCCAGCTCGGTGAGGGCCCGAGCGAGCGCCTCGGCGCCGTCCGGCCCGGCCGCGCCGGCGGCCGCGGCCTCGCGCACCCGCAGGGCGGTGAGCGCCTGGTCGGCCTCCGTCCAGGCCTGGTCGGCGACGGCCTGGGCGCGACGGGCCCGCTCCTCGTCCTCGGCGCCGACCCGGCTGCCGGGCGCCGCTTCGGCGGGGGCCGGGTGCTCGGGCGAGCCGCAGACCCGGCAGGCCTCGCCGGTCAGCAGCTGTTCGGCCAGTTCGGCGGCCATGCCCGCCAGTCGCCGGTCCCGCAGGTCCAGACCGTGCTCGCGGGCGTCCAGCGCGGCGGCACGCAGCCCGACGACCCGCGGTTCGGCCGCCGCGATCTCGGCGCGCAGGCCGTCGCGCTCCCGCGCCGCGTCCAGGCGGGTGGTCAACTCGGCACGCTGCCCGTCCAGTTGCTCGACCCTGGCGGTCGCGGCCCGGGCCCGGGAGTGTTCCTCCTCCAGGCGGTGCAGCTCGCCCTCGAACTCGGCCAGCCAGTCCTCGGCCTCCTCGGCCAGCGCCTCGGCGGAACTCCGGTCCACCGTCAGGGAGCGCTGCTCCCGGGCGAGTTCGGCGCAGCGCCGCTCCTCCGTGCGGGCCGCCTCCAGCCGGACCACCTCGGCCCGCAGCCGCAGCTCGGCCTCGGCCAGCTCGGCCGCGCCGGCCCCGTGGAGCCGCCGGCCCTCCTCGCCGGGCGCGGCGGCCAACGCCTCGCGGTGTCGCTGCTCCGCCGTCCGCGCGCGCCGGAGCGCCTCGGTCGCGCCGTCCCGCAGCCGCAGTGCGGACTCCACCCCGACGGCCCCCTGTGCGGCGGCCAGCCGCTGCCGGTCCCGCGCCGCGGCGGGCTCGAAACCGGCGAGCCGCTCGGCCTCGGCCAGCGCCGCGCGGTACCGGCGCTGCCGCCCGGCCAGCTCCTCGGCCTCCTCGCGGCGCCGCTGGGACGCACCGTGCGCGTCCCCGGCGCCCGCGAGCGCCGACTCCGCCACGGCGAGCTGCTCGGCCGCGCCGCTGCGCAGGACCGCGGCCCAGCCGAGCACCCCGGCGGTCAGCCCGGCGGAGGCGTCCTCGGCCGGGACCCAGCCCTCGGCGGGCTCGGCGTCCGGGCCGGCCGCCTGCTCGGCCTTGCTGGCGAGATCGCGCAGTCGGCGCCGACCCGCCTGGACCGCTGCCTCCTGGGTGCGCCGCTGCTCGGCCAGCCAGTCCTCGACGAGCCGGTACCGCTCGGTGTCGAACAGTCGCCGCAGCAGCTTGCCGCGCTCCTCCGAGTCGGCCTTGAGGAAGTGGGCGAAGTCGCCCTGCGGCAGCAGCACCACCTGGCAGAACTGCTCCCGGTTCATGCCGATCAGCCGGAGGACCTCCTCCCCGACCTCCTGGTGCGACTTGCTGAGCCCCCGCCAGCCCGGCGAGCCGTCGCCGGAGTCGGCGACCCATTCGCGCAGCAGGGTCTGCGCCCGCTCGACCGTCGTCCCGCTGCCCACCTTCTTCGGCCGGCGCTGCTCCGGCAGGCGGGTGATCTGCAGCCGCCGTCCGCCGAGGGTCAGCTCCAGCCGGACCTCGGTCAGCCGTGCCGGGTCGGCGTGGTCGCTGCGCAGCCGCACGGCCCGGCGGGCGCCCGGCGTCTCCCCGTACAGGGCGAAGCAGACCGCGTCCAGCACGCTGCTCTTGCCGGCACCCGTCGGGCCGCGCAGCAGGAACAGCCCGCCGGAGGCGAGCGCGTCGAAGTCGACCGTCTCGGAGCCCGCGAACGGGCCGAAGGCGGTGACGGTGAGCCGGTGCAGCCTCATCGGGGCAGGTCCGCCTTCCGGTCGGTGGTCTCCCGGACGCGCTCGAAGCCCTCGCGCAGCCAGCCGAGCTCGTCTGGCTCCGGCTCGGCGCCGGGGCGGACGTGCCGCAGGAAGCCCTCGGCGATCTCCAGGTCGTCCCGGCCGCTCACCCGCGCGGCGTACGACGAGGAGGGCTCGGTGTCCGACTCCTCGGGGTCGAAGAGCAGCTGCAGGGTGTGCGGGAAGCGGCGGCGCAGCTTCTCCATCGGCTCGCCCGGCCGGGCGGCGTCGGTGAGCGTGGCCTGCACCCAGGACTGCTCGTGCTCGGTGTACGCCTCGTCGGTGAGCAGGGCCTGGAGGGTGTCGCGCAGGGTGGCCAGGGGGCGCGGCTCGGGGCAGGGGACGCGCTCGGCGGTCACCGATCCGTCGGCCGCGAGGTCGACCAGCCACATGCTCTTGCGCTGGCGCACTTCGGAGAAGGAGTAGGCGAGCGGGGAGCCGCTGTAGCGCAGGTGCGGGGCGAGCGTCTGGCAGCCGTGCAGGTGGCCGAGCGCGACGTAGTGCACCCCGTCGAAGACCGAGGCGGGCACGGCGGCGACGCCGCCGACCGCGATGTCCCGCTCGCTGTCGCTCGGTGCTCCGCCGGTGACGAAGGCGTGCGCCAGCACCACCGCGCGGGTGCCGGCCGGGCGCGCCGCCAGGTCGGCCCGGACCTCCGCCATGGCGGCCCCGAGCACCGCGGCGTGCCCGCCCTTCGACAGCCCGAACCGCTCGCGCACCAGCGTCGGCTCCAGGTACGGCAGGCCGTACACCGCGACCGGCCCGTGCTCGTCCGCCAGCACCACCGGGCTGGCGCACTCGCCGGGATCCGTCCGCAGGTGGATCCCCGCGCGGCCGATCAGGCCCGCCCCGACCCCGAGGCGGCGGGCCGAGTCGTGGTTGCCGCTGATGAACACCGTCGGCACGCCGAGGTCCGCCAGCCGGTGCAGGACGTCGTCGAACATCGCGACCGCCTCCAGCCCCGGCAGGGCCCGGTCGTACACGTCCCCGGCGACGAGCACGGCGTCCACGCGCTCGGCCCGGACCACGTCCACCAGGTGGTCCAGGAAGGCCCGTTGGGCGTCGTGCAGGCTCTCCCGGTGGAACGAACGCCCGAGGTGCCAGTCGGAGGTATGCAGCAGTCGCATGGTCCCCGACCCTAACGCGCGGCACTGACAATCCCGCCCGGATCCGCGGAGGCATGCGTCTCACCCGTACCGGGGTCGGCGGTCCGCCGACCGGTCCGCCGTCGTGCCGGGGACCCGTCCGACCGGCCGCCCGGGGGGCGTTCCCGACCCGGCGTTCGATTACCAGGGGTGCATTGTCAGTGGCTCTGTGTATGTTCCTCGACGTCGGCGGCCCGTCGTCCGGGGCGGTCGGCGCCGTCGGGTGTCGGACGAGCGAGAAGCAGGAGGAGCCATGGCTGCGGTGCGGGAGCTGGTGTGCGGGGTGGTGCGCGAGGTGGTGTGCGCTGCGGGCGCGCGGACGTCGCGGGGGCGCCGACGGGTGTTGGTGCTGGCCGGCGGCAAGCGGGGGAGCGGGGTCGGCGGGGCGCCGGGCGGCGGGCCCGGCGGGGCCGCGCCGCCCGGGGGCGGGCGGCCGCCCGGCGGGCACACGGGAGGGGGTGGTGCGCGGGCACGGCGCGGCGGGCCGGCCCGGGGCGCGCCGCCGCAGCCGGTCGCGGTGGCGCTGGCCGTCGCGGCCGGGGACTTCGCCGGGCTCGCGCGGTACGGGCTGTTCGGCGGGCTCGGCCACCAGGAGTACCTGCGGCGGGCGGAGGAGCAGCTGACGGCCCTGCACCGGCAGGGCCTGGAGGTGCACCTGCGGGTCCTGGAGGCGAACGACTTCGAGGACTACTGCGAGGCGCTCGGCCTCGACCCGCGGATGCCCGCGGCCCGGGTCGCCTACGCCGGTGATCCCGAGTTGGCCGGGGAGCCGTTCGTCTACGCGGGGGAGCGGCTGGTCGAGCTGCTGCCCGTGCTGATGGACGACCACCGGGCGCGGGTGCGGATGTCCGTGGCCTGCGCGGCCCTGCTGGACGCGGTCGGGGACGACCCGGCCGGGCAGCGCCGGATGGCGGCGGTGATGCGGTACGTGACGTCGGTCTACCTGGCCCTGGCCGAGGGGGCCGGGGAGGGCTGCCACCTGCTGACGTTGCGCTGCCACGGTCCCGAGGACGGCGAGGAGCTCACCTCGGCGGTGGACGTGTACGTGGAGGAGGGGCAGCTGTACCCCGCGGGGCGGGACACCGAGGCGTTCTGCGTCACGCTGGCGGCGGGCGTGGCCTCCGGCGGGGCAGGGGCGCTGCTGCTGCACGGCGATCCGTCGTCGGGCGGCCGGGCCGGCGCGCAGCTCGGTGGGCCGGAGGGCGGTCCGGACGGTGACGCGCCGGTCCGGCCGCCGGTGCGCGGGTGGGCGTTGGTCGACGGGCGGTTGCGGCCGATGACCGCGCACGAGGTGTTCGACGAACTCGCCGACGATGCCGCGCGCGGGCTGCCGTTCCCGCCGGGCGTCGACCCGCGGCCCGGGTTTCCGCTGCCCCCCTTCCCGGGGCCCCGGGAAGGGGGTGGGCCGCTGGGATGATCGCGGCGTCCACCGCCTCCGCATCCACCATGCGGCGCTGGGGACTGTTCATCGACCGCCTGTTCGGGGAAGATTCGGAGAAGATCAACAGCAGGAGCGCGCGGTACCCCACGCCGCCGCTCCGGCCGCTCAGCTCCGTACCGCGCCCCGCAGGTCCCCTCCGCGCACCGCCGGTCCGGCGAGCCCGACAGCGAGAGGGGGACGCATGAGCGAGCGGAGCGAGCCCGGTGCCGGGGGGTGCGCGCAGGCGGACGCCACGGTCGAGGCCTGCGCGGGCTTCTCCGCCGATGCCCCCGCCGGACCGACCGGCGCCTTCACGTGGGCGACCGGCGGTTCCTCCCGGTCGACCGGCGCCTCCTCCCTGCCGACCGGCGGTTCCACCGGCCCGGTCGAGGGCCCCGCCGAGCGCCGCGAGGCGAGAGCATGAGTCCGATCGAGTACAGCGCGGAGATCGCCGACCTGCTCGGGAAGGTACGGCGGCGTCCGACGGCGGGCTGGCCGTGGCGGCCGGGCGAGCAGGTGCCGGACGGGCTGCCGGTCAAGCAGTCCTGGGGGTGGCTGTTCGCCCCCGACGGGCGGGTGCTGACCCTGGTGAACCCCAGGGACGGGATCTGCTCGCTGCCCGGCGGCTCGCTGGAGCCGGAGGACGCCGGCGACCCTGCGGCGGCCCTGGCCAGGGAGGCCGCCGAGGAGGCGCAGGCGGCGATCGGCCGGCCGTACTACCTCGGCTACCTCTACGACCGGGTCGGTTCGGCGAACGGCGGGCACGAGTGCGCGCGCGTCCGGATGGCGGCGGTGCTGCGGGCGGTCGGGCCGAGCGCGGCCGACCCGGCCTCGGGCCGGCACTACCGGCGGCTGCTGGTCGCGCCGGGGCTCGCCGTCGAGCTGCTGGGCTGGGGCGCGCCAGGGCTGCGCCAGGCCCGGGCGGCGGTCGCCACCGCCGTCCGCTGGCTCGGCGTGCCCGCCGCCGCGAACGAGGCGATCGAGGAACTGCCTGTCGAGGGCTGCACGGTCTCGCCGGGCACCGTGTACCCGGGCGGCGGTCACTCGGGCGCGCGGGGCTGACCGGACCGGGTCCGGGAGGCGACCGGCCGTTCCCGAGTCCTCGGTGATGCCGATGTCCTGACGGTTCGTGTCCTCCGCGTGCTCCGCGCGTTCAGTGTTCCGTGCGTTCCGTGCCTTCCGCTGGTTCGGGGCATTTCGCGCGTTCGGCGCCGGGGGAGGCTCGCGCCGGCGCCCGGCCGTGTCCGGTCGCACCTGTGCGCGCTCGCGGCGGCCCTTTCGCGCCCGCCGCGGTCTCCTCGTGCCCGTCGCCGCGCCCTCGCCTCGACGGCCGACCGCTGTCGAAACTGACTCAACGATGGTCGGACAACGACTCCAGGTTTACCCCTGCCTTAACGGACGCAAGTTGCCGGTCTACGCGCGCAGTACTACGCGCGTCAAAGCGCACCCCCATTGACCAGTGTGAACTCACTTACCGTCGGCGGCAGTTCACCTCTCTGCTATCAGACGATCCGTCAATTGCCTTGGCATGAGCGCTTCCGGGTTCCCCTACCGCCTGGTATCACTTCTGTGACCCACGCCACGACCCCCCACTCCCCCCCACCCTGGAGGTGTCATGCTCCGCCCCGCCCGTGCCCTGTCCATCGCCGCGATTGCGGCAGGCCTCACCATGACGACGCTCTTCGCCGCCTCGTCCGCCAATGCGGCCGGCGTCAACTACGTGGCCCTCGGCGACTCGTACTCCGCCGGTGTCGGCGCCGGCAGCTACCTGAGCGACAGCGGCAGCTGCAAGCGCAGCACCAACGCGTACGCGTACCTGTGGAAGAACGCGCACTCGCCGTCCTCCTTCAAGTTCGTCGCCTGTTCGGGCGCCCGCACCGGCGACATCCTGAACAGCCAGATCTCCGCCCTGGACTCCGGCACCACGCTGGTCAGCATCTCGGTCGGCGGCAACGACGCCGGTTTCGCCGACACCATGCAGACCTGTGTCCTGGGCTCCGACAGCGCGTGCCTCAACGCCGTCAACACGGCCAAGAACTACGCGCTCAACACCCTGCCCGCCCAGCTGGACCAGGTGTACTCCGCCATCAAGTCCAAGTCGCCGAACGCCCACGTCGTGGTCATGGGCTACCCGCACATCTACAAGGTCGGCGGTGACTGCGTCTTCGGCATCGGCGACACCAAGCGCGCCGCCATCAACGGTGCCGCCGACACCCTGGACGGCGTCCTCGCCAAGCGCGCCGCCAACGCCGGCTTCACCTTCGGCGACGTCCGCAGCATCTTCACCGGCCACGAGATCTGCGGCAGCCTCACCACCTGGCTGAACAGCACCACCCTGCCGATCGACGAGAGCTACCACCCGAAGGCCTCCGGCCAGGCGGGCGGCTACCTCCCGGTCTTCTCGCAGTCCTGACGGGTCGCGTCGGTCTCCGACGCCGTCCTGCCGCGGGTGCCGCCGCCCCCTCCAGAGGCACGGGGAGGGGACGGCGGCAACGCCGTTTCCGGCAACCGGTCGGGCGGGCCCGGTCGTCCCCGGCCGCCCAGGCCGGCCTACGCCCTGTCCGGCCGATCCTGCTGGGCCCGCGACGCCAAGATCGGCCGGACAGGACCTGGCTCCGCCCGGTCGGCGGGAAGGGGATGCCGGCGAGGACCGGCAACAACTCCGCCTCCTCCAGATCGAGGTGCGCCTCCAGTTCGGCCGACATCATCCGGTTCGGCTCCGCGTGGAGCCGCTCGGGTTCGGTGACCTCGATGCCGGCGAGCAGGGCCACCAGCTCCTCCTTGATCCGTCCGATGGCCCGATGCTGTTCGTCGAGCCGGGCGAGCACGTCGCCCAGGTCGGGGTGGTTGCGTGCGAGGGCCGGGAAGGTGGCGGTGTCCTCGCCGGTGTGGTGGTGGGTCGGCCCGTCGCAGAACGCCAGGCAGTGGTGCCGAAGCTGCGGTCCGAGCCCGGCCGGTCGGCCGGGGAGGTGGGCGTGCGCCTGCTCCCGGATGTGGCGCAGCTGCGCGCGCAGCCAGGTGTGCGCCTCCGGCAGCTTGTCGGCGAGGGTGCGCACCGCCGGTGCTCCGCCGTGGGGCGTTGCCGGAGGTGCCCCGGGATGTTTTCCCTCCAGGACGACGACCGGCAACTCGCGTTCGGTGTGCGCCTGGTAGTCGCCGTACCCCGGGGCCTTCCGGGCGACGGCGGCGAACGGCCGTTGTCGGCGCTCGCCCTCGGCGGGTACGGCGATCGCGTCGAAGGTGTCGGTGCCGAGTTCGCCCCGGACCACCGGGTGGGTCGGCAGGTTGCGGTACCACTGCGGGTGCGCCGGCGCCCCGGCGGTCGAGGCGACGAGCAGGAGCAGCCCATTCGCCCGGACGTAGCCGAGCGGCACGGTGTGCGGCCGCCCGGACCGGGCGCCGGTGGTGGTCAGCAGCAGGTCGCCGCCCTCGAACGGGCCGCCGACCCGTCCGCTGTTGGTGCGGAACTCCTCGATGACGTTCAGGTCGAAGGACGGGGCATGGGTGTGTGGTGGGTCTCCGTAGGCAGGGGGAGGCGCGGCCACACGCGGTGACGTTCGGGGTCGGCGCGTCGTGCTCGCGGACACCGCGGGTGACCGCCCGGCGTCAGATCAGGGCGGCGAGAGGGTGCTCATCGCGCATCGTCCCTTCGGAAGGGTGTTCGCTCGGCCACCGGCCGGCCCACTTCTCTGTGGCCGGCGCCGCGCTGCACCGCCTCATGAGAGCGATGCGGCGGGCGGACCGTCAACGAGCGGGATCGCTCAGGACGATGCCGAGTGACTGCCCGAGCGGGACGGTCGAGTGAGGGCCCGCCGGGGACGGCCGGGCGACCGCCCGGCAGGGGCGGTCGCGGACGGGCGTGCGAGGGCCTCAACGCAGGTAGTCGACCAGGCCGGCGGGCCTGAGGCCGGCGGCGTCGGCGGCGGCCAGGGCGCGCTGCAGGTCGGTGGCCAGGGTGTCGGTCCAGTGCATGATGATGACGTCGCCCGGCTGCAGCGGGCCCGGGTGCCAGATGTCGGCGGCGCCCCAGCTGAAGTCGGCGTCGGCGGTGAGCACGGTGCGGATGCCGCAGTTGGCGGCGGCCTGCAGGGTGTCGGCGTTCGAGGCGAAGTACGGCGGGCGGACGACCGCCGGTGTGGTGCCGAAGAGGCGGGTCATGGCGTCGCGGGCGTCGCAGATCTCGACCTGCTGCTGGTCCAGGGGGAGCTTGCTGAGGTCGGAGTGGGAGACCGTGTGGTCCTGGACGGAGGAGCCGGGCACGGCGGTGACCCGCCGGAAGAAGGCCGGGTCGGTGCCCGCCGGCATCGGCAGCGGGAAGGCGGTGACGGGCAGGTGGTGGTCGGCGATGAACTGTTCCGCCTCCGGGGTGCGCTGCCAGCCGTCGTCCACGGTGAAGAAGACGACCTTGTCGGTGGTGGGGATCGAGCCCGTCGCCACTGCCGGGGCGGGCGCGGGGCCGTCGACCCGGACGTCGTCGACCGAGAACGGGCCCTGCTGGTACCAGCCGTGCACGTACAGCCGGATGGTGCGCGCGGTGGGGCCGGTGGTGAAGCGGGTGGTCAGCCGTTGCCAGCCGCCGCCGGTGCTTTCCGTCCAGGCGGGCGGGAGGTCGTTGCCGGTGCCGGTGGCGCCCAGGTGGACGAAGGCGCCGCGGACCCAGGCGGAGGCGGTGTAGGTGGTGCCGGGCTGGACGGCGACGGTCTGGGTGCACTCGCCGGTGGAGTCGGCGGTCGCGGGGGTGACGGTCAGGGCGGAGGTGCCGGAGTGCGGGGCGGTGGTGGTGAGGGCGGCCTCGGCCGGACCGCCGGTGCAGGTCCAACCGGGGATGCTGCCCCAGTCGGCGAGGCTCGGCGCGGGCACCTCGAACCCGGGGTTGGTCGCCAGGTTGACGGTCGCGGCAGGGGTCGTGGCCGCCGGGGCGGGCGCGGCGGCGGACGTGCTCACGGCGGACGTGCTCGCGGCTGACGGTGCCGTGCGGGCGGAGGCCGCCGGGACGGCGAAGGCGGTGAGCAGTGCGACGGAGGCGGCCAGTGCGGACAGGCGCGTGGACATCGACACGTGAGGACTCCAGCGTGTGGGGGTGACGCCCGTGGGGAGGGCGTGAGCGGAATCGGGTGACAGGGTCGGAACCGTGGTGGCCCGGGCGGTCCCGGAGGGACGGGAGGGCGGAGGGCGGGGGTGAAGGAGGCGTGTGAGCAGAGGGGGTGGCGGTGCGCCGCACGCGGACCGAAGAGAAACAATGGACTGGACCAATCGGCCCGTCAAGGGAACGGCAGGTGAACCGGACGGCGGTCGAGCCCGCGCCGCACCGAACGGGACGATCCGTCAGAACGCCTGCGGTGCATGCCGATCAGGTGAGGTACAGCTCCTCGATGTCCTCCGCGTAGTACTCCGCGATGGCCGTTCGGCGCAGCTTGAGCGAGGGCGTCAGCAGTCCCTGCTCCTGGCTGAACTCCCGCGGCAGCAGCCGGAACGCGCGGATCGACTCGGCCCGGGAGACCGCCGTGTTCGCCGCCGCCACGGCGCGCTGGATCTCGGTGTGCAGGTCCTCGTCCGCGAGCACCGCCCAGGCGTCCAGCTGCTCCCGTCCGCGGGTCTTCAGCCAGTGCGACAGCGCCGGTTGGTCGAGCGTGATCAGTGCGGCCACGTACGGGCGGTCGTCGCCCACCACCAGGCACTGGGAGACCAGCGGGTGCGCCGCGACCCGGTCCTCCAGGCCCGACGGCGCGAGGTTCTTGCCGCTGCTGGTGACGATCAGGTCCTTCTTGCGGCCGGTGATGGTGAGGTAGCCGTCCTCGTCCAGCCGGCCCAGGTCGCCCGTCGCGAACCAGCCGTCGACCAGCGACTCGGCGGTGCACCGCGGGTGGTTGAGGTAGCCGCCGAAGACCGAGCCGCCGCACACCCACACCTCGCCGTCGTCGGCGATCGCCACCGACGCGCCCGGCACCGGCTGCCCGACCGTGCCGAGCTTCTGCCGCCCGGTCGGGTTGGCCGTGATCGCCGCGGAGGTCTCGGTGAGCCCGTACCCCTCGAACAGCTGCAGCCCGGCGCCGGTGAAGAACTGGCCCAGTTCGCGCCGGAGCGAGGAGCCCCCGCACATCACGCTGCGGACCCGGCCGCCGAGCACCGCGCGCAGCTTCGGGTAGACGGTCCGCTCGTACGCGAGGTGGCGCAGCCGGAGCGCGGCGCCCGGTCCGGGGCCGCGCCCGAAGGCCTTCTGTTCCCGGGCGGCGGCCCAGTCGACCGCCACCTGCCGGGCCTGCTCGAAGAGTTCGCCGCGTCCGGAGTCCTCGGCGGCGCGCCGGGCCTGCTGGAAGATCTTCTCGAAGACGTACGGGACGGCGTGCAGGAAGGTCGGCCGGAAGGTCTCCAGGGCGGGCAGCAGCGCGTCGGTGGAGACCTCGGGGACGTGGCCGATCCGGAAGCCGGCGCGGATCGCCGCGATCTGCACCGCCCGCCCGTAGACGTGGGCGAGCGGCAGGAACAGCAGGGTGCCGGGCTGGCTGCCGCCGGTGTCGCGCAGGACGTCGCCCCAGCCGGCGAGCAGTGAGTCGGCCTCGGAGGCCAGGTTGGCGTGGGTGAGGAGGCAGCCCTTGGGGCGGCCGGTGGTGCCCGAGGTGTAGACGACGGTGGCGATGTTCTCGGCGGCGACGCCGAGGCGCTGGCGGTGCACCAGGGAGTCGGGTACGCCCCGACCGTCCTCGGTGATCGCGGCGACGCAGTCGCGGTCCAGCTGCCAGATGCCGGTGAGGTCGGGCAGCGCGTCGCAGACCGCGCCGACGGTCATCGCGGCGTCCTCGTCCTCGACCAGGCAGGCCACCGCCTGGGTCTCGGCGAGGATCCAGCGCACCTGCTCGGCGGCGGCCGTGGGGTAGACCGGGACGGTGATCGCGCCGATGGACCAGAGCGCGTAGTCGAAGAGCGTCCACTCGTAGCGGGTCCGGGACATCAGGGCGACCCGGTCGCCGTAGCGGACGCCGTGGGTGAGCAGGCCCTTCGCGAGGGCGAGCACCTGGTCCCGGAACTCCCGGGCGGTGACGTCCTGCCACCGGCCGTCGGCGGTCCGCCAGGACAGCTGGACCAGGTCGGGGGCGCGCTCGGCGGTGTCGTAGAGGGAGTCGGCGAGTCCTCCGGTGGCCTCCGGAACGGCCGGCGCGGGGGTGGTGAACTCGCGCACGTTCCTCCCCAGTTCGCGTCTCCCCGGCGCTTCCGCCGGCCCGGCCCGCCGTCCGGCCGCCGGGGCGGCGGCGCCCGGTTGTGCGGGTGGAGCGAAACTATCGGATCGCCCGGTCACTTCCCAGGGTTGTGACGGTGACGCGACGAGATCGGCACGGGTCCGGTCGGAGGGTGTCGCGATCGGGGAGGCGCGGGGGAGGCGGGGGGAGGCGGGGGGAGGCGGGACGGCGTCGGCGAGGGGCGGAAGGGAAGCGGGGGAGCGACGGGGGAGCGACGGTGGCGGGTCGGGGTCGGGGTCGGGGTCGGGGTGTGCCGCGAGGGGAGGCGGAGGCCGACTCGGGGTAGACCCGGGAAGAGCCGGGAAAGGGTACGGCGAGGGTGTCGGGCGAGGGCCGGAGCGCGGAGCGGGCGAAAAACCGGACGTCTGCGGATGATCCGGGCGCGAAGTGGAGGAGATCGCGACCGGTTTCTGACGTGTGCGGGGCAAGCCGGAGATGTGGATCGATTCGACCCTCGAACGAGTGGTCAGGGCGTAGTAGAGTCGCGCAGACCCGTGGCCGGGAGCCCCCTCCGTATCCCTCCTTACCGTCCCCGCCGTGCCCCACCCCTCCCGGCGCGCCACCGCTTCCACGACCCCCACCCTCCCCGTCCGCGCCTGGCACTTCCCGACCGAGGACTCCATGCGTCTGCGCAGCAGCTCGATCCGCGCGAAGATCATCGCGCTGCTCCTGGTGCCCATCGTCGCGCTCACCGCCCTGTGGGTGTACGCGACCATCGCCACCACCGGGGACGTCTGGAACCAGTTGAGGATCAGCCGTACGTACAAGGAGTTCGCGGGCCCGGTCGACCAGTACGCCACCGACCTGCAGAACGAGCGCCGTGCCGCCGTCCAGCGCCTGGCCGACCCGCGCTCGCCCGTGGCCAGGGACGCCTACGAGCACGCCAAGACCGTCACCGACCACAGCCTCGCCGTGCTGCGGCAGATGAAGGACGGCTCGGCCGCCAAGCTCTCCACCTCCCAGCGCGGCCGCTTCGTGCAGATCATCGCTGCCGCCGACCAGATCGGCCCGCTGCGGTCCCAGGTCGGCCGGACCGCGCTGAACTGGGAGTTCGCGCTGGGCCAGTACAGCGACCTGGTCAAGCCGGTGTTCGGCTTCCGGTCCGCCTACGTCGCCCGGCAGACCGGCCAACTTCCGCGCCAGGGAACCATCCTGATCGAGCTGGCGCGCGCCCGCGAGTACCTGTCGCAGGAGGACGCGGCCATGGAGGGCCTGCGCTCGGGCGCCGCCAAGCCCACCGCCGAGCAGTACCAGGTCGCGCTGGACGCCCTGCACAACCAGCAGGCGCTGTACACCGTCTACGTCGCCGAGCTCGAACCCGCCGACCAGTCCGACTACATCGCGCTGCGCAGCGGTGAGGCCTGGGGCGCGCTGGCCCGCGCCGAGGCGGACTTCGTCGGCGCCGGCGGCCCCGACCGGGTCGTCCAGGCGCTCAACGGCGACTCCTGGCGGGAGACCGCCGACCGGGCGCTCGGCGACCTCGCCTCGATCAACAGCCGGATCGCCGCCGGGCTCGACGACCGCACGCGGTCCGCGGCGATCGGGATGCTCTGGCGCGGCGGCATCGCCGGTGCGATCGGCCTGGTCGCGGTCGTGCTGTCGATCCTGATCTCGTTCCGGATCGGGCGTGGCCTGGCCCGCGAGCTGATCGGCCTGCGCAACGCGGCCAACGAGCTGGCCGGCTCCCGGCTGCCCTCCGTCATGCTGCGGCTGCGCCGCGGCGAGCCGGTGGACGTGGCCACCGAGGCGCCCGAACTGCACTTCGGTGACGCCGAGATCGGCCAGGTCGGCCAGGCCTTCAACGCGGTCCAGCGGGCCGCCGTCGAGGCCGCCGTCGAACAGGCCGAACTGCGGCGCGGCGTCTCGGCCGTGTTCGTCAACCTGGCCCGGCGCAGCCAGGTGCTGCTGCACCGTCAGCTCACCCTGCTCGACACCATGGAGCGCCGCACCGAGGACCCGACGGAGCTGGCGGACCTCTTCAAGGTCGACCACCTCACCACCCGCATGCGCCGGCACGCCGAGGGTCTGATCATCCTCGCGGGCGGCTCGCCCGGGCGCGCCTGGCGCAAGCCGGTCCGGATGGTGGACGTGGTCCGGGCGGCGGTCGGCGAGGTCGAGGACTACGCCCGGGTGGCCGTCCGACCGTTCCCCGGCACCGGCCTGCTCGGCAGCGCCGTCGCGGACGTCACCCACCTGATCGCCGAGCTCGTCGAGAACGCCGCGGTGTTCTCCCCGCCGACCACCCAGGTCACCGTCCAGGGTGAGGTGGTGGCGCACGGCTTCGCGCTGGAGATCGACGACCGCGGGCTCGGGCTGAGCGAGCAACTGCTCGCCGAGATCAACGAACGCCTCTCCGTGGAGCAGGAGTTCGACCTCGCCGACACCGACCGGCTGGGCCTGTTCGTGGTCAGCCGGCTGGCCCGGCGGCACGGCATCCGGGTGCACCTGCGGCCGTCCCCGTACGGCGGGACGACGGCGGTGGTGCTGATTCCGCGCGAGCTGCTGGCGGAGGCACCGGACGGGCTGCCGGAGCCGACCGCGGCCGGCCGCCGGCCGGTGGGCTCCGACCGGCGCGGGCAGCGGGACCTGGTCGCGGTGCCGGGGACGGGAGCGGGAGCGGGTGTCCGGGGCGGCGTCGGGTCCGTGGCGTCGGTCGGATCCTCGTCCGGAGGGCCGTCCCTGTCCTCCTCCGGTTCCTCGTCCGTAGCCGGCGACGGAGTCGGCGGCCGGCACCGGGGGACGGGCGGGCCCCGGCCCTCCGTGCCCGAGGTGGGGCGCACGGCGGGCGGTCTGCCGCGTCGGGCCTCGCGGACCAAGGGCGGGCCGGTCCTGGTCCCCGCGCCCGGCGCGGACGCCGGGGAGACGCCGGGGACGGGGCGGCACCGGCGGGAGGACGTGGTGCTGGCCGCAGCCGCGGAGGCCTTCGAGGCCGCGGCGGCCACCGGGTCCGGTGCGGCCGCTGAGACCACCGCGACCGCAGCTGAGACCGCCGCGACCGCCGAGGCCACTGCTGCGACCGTCGAGGCCGCCGAGGCGCCACCGGTGGCCGCCGCGCCCCGGACGGCGGGCGGACTGCCGCGCCGGGTCCGGCAGGCGAACCTGGCGCCGCAGCTCAGGGAGCAGCGCGCGGACCAGCTGAAGGAACGATTCCGCAGCGCGGGCGGCCCGGAAGGGCCGGACCGGGGCGCGGGCACCGACCCGGACGCCCGGGAGGTGCGGGAGCGCTCGCCCGAGGAGGCCCGGGCGACCTTCACCTCGTTCCAGCGCGGCTACACCCGGGGACGCGGTGCCACCACTCCGGCGGACCGCACCGGCGCCGTCGAGGGCCGTGACGGATCGACGAAGGGGCGCGACGGCAAGCCGGAGGCCCGCGAGGGCGCGCCGCGCGGTCGCGTCACCGTCGTCCCGGTCTGGCAGCCGCCGGACATGTCCCGCCGGGCGATCGCCCCGGCACCCGCCCCGGCGGCGTTGCCCGCGCCCTCGGACACCGGACGGGCACCGCTCGCGCGCCGGCAGCAGCCCGGTCCGCCGGTCCGCCGCACACCGGGCCCCGGATCACCAGTACCGTCAGCATCACCCGTCGTACCCGCACCACCCACACGACCGGAACCACCCGTACGACCCGCATCACCTGCACCACCCGCTCCAGCGGAAGGAACTGATTCATGACCACTTCGACGCAGCCGTCCGGGGACCTCACCTGGCTCCTGGACGACCTCGTGGGGCGCGTCGCGGCCCTGCGGCACGCGGTGATCCTCTCCAGCGACGGCCTGGCCACCGGCGCCTCCCGCGACCTCGACCGCGAGGACGCCGAGCACCTGGCTGCCGTCGCGGCCGGGTTCCACAGCCTGGCCAAGGGGGCCGGCGCGCACTTCAAGGTCGGCGGCGTCCGGCAGACCATGATCGAGCTGGACGAGGCGTTCCTGTTCATCACGGCCGCCGGTGACGGCAGCTGCCTGGCCGTGCTGAGCGACGCCGAGGCCGACATCGGCCAGATCGCCTACGAGATGGCCCTGCTGGTCAAGCGGGTCGGCGAGCACATGGCCGCCGAGCCGCGCACCGAAATCGCCCCGCCGGGGAGATGAGCGGTCCGATGGCGGATCCCAAGGCGGACGTGCCGGACGGCCCGGAGGTGCCGGTGGGCACGGACGGGCCGGCCGGTGCGACCGCGCCTGCCGATGCGAACGCGTCGACAGAGACCGGCGCGCCGGCCGGCGTGGCCGCGTCCCAGGGCGCGGACGGTCCCGCGGACGCCCCGGCGGCCGGTCCCGCGGGCGCGCCTGCGGACGCTCGGGTGGACCCGGAGTCGGTGGGCACGGAGCCGGTGGACCCGGACGGGCCTGACGTCGACCTGTTCCGGCCCCGCACCCCGGTCGACGACCGCTGGTTCGACGACGAGGCCGGTCCGGTGGTGCGCCTCTACTCGATGACCCGAGGCCGCACCCGGCCGGTCGAGGAGGGTCTGTTCGACCTGATCTCGCTGGTCACCGCCGTCGAGCCCGGGCCGGACGCGGGGGCCGTGCCCGCGCACGTCCTCGACCCGGAGCACCAGACGCTGCTGTCCCTGTGCCGCAGCGAGCCGCTCTCCGTCGCCGAACTCGGCTCCTTCACCGACCTGCCGGTCAGCGTGGTGCGGGTGCTGCTCGGCGACCTCTACGACGCCGACCTGATCAGCGTCACCCGACCCGTTCCGCTCGCCGAGCTGCCGGACGAGCGCCTGCTGCGAGACGTGATCAATGGACTCCGTGCGCTCTGACCACCACCTCCGCCCGGACGGTGCCTCGTCCCACCCGGCGAACGCCAACGACCCGCAGTGGCGCGGCGGTCCGGCAGTCGCGGTGAAGATCCTGGTCGCGGGCGGTTTCGGTGCGGGCAAGACCACCCTGGTCGGCTCGGTCAGCGAGATCCGACCGCTGCGCACCGAGGAGGAGCTCAGCGAGCTGGGCCGCCCGGTGGACGACACCTCGGGCGTGGAGGCGAAACGCACCACCACGGTCGCAATGGACTTCGGCCGGATCGACCTGCGGACCGGCCTCGCGCTCTACCTGTTCGGCACGCCCGGGCAGGACCGGTTCTGGTTCGTCTGGGACGAGTTGGCGCGCGGCGCGCTCGGCGCCGTGGTGATCGCCGACACCCGGCGGCTGGCCGACTGCTTCCCGTCGGTCGACTTCTTCGAGCAGCGCGGCATGCCGTTCGTGGTCGCGGTGAACTGCTTCGAGGGCACCGAGCGGTTCTCCCCGGACGAGGTGCGGGACGCACTCGACCTCGACCCGGGCATCCCGGTCCTGCTCTGCGACGCGCGGCTGCGGGAGGACGGCAAGGACCTGCTCGTCGCCCTCGTCGAGCACGCCGCGGCGCGACGCCACCGCGCCCCCGCCCGGGCCTGACGGGGCGTCCGCCCGGGCGCCCGGCCTCGCGGGATCTCCGGGTTTCCCCGCGCCCCGCCGGGGCCTGAGGGAGTCTCGGGTGAGGGCTGCGGCGGTGTCCCGCCCGGACCGCCGTCTCATCCGGCCGTCCGCATCCCGGACGATCGGTGGGCGGAAGGTTGCCTAGACCGGCCCGGCCGTGGAAGGCTCTGTGGACGAGGGCCGCCCGGCCGTGCCGTCGGGGGAGCCGGAAACGCTCCGTTCACACGGGCGTTGCCGACCGGCGGACGGCCTTCGACGATCCGGCGGGCACCGCCGGCGCGTGCCGACGACGGCGCGACGCCACACGCAGAACGAGGGGGAGGGCAGCAGATGACCGTCGGCCGACGACTCGCCGTCACCACCGTGCCCGGACCCCTCGCACCCGGCTCCGCCCGCTCGGGCGCCGCCGTTCCGGTGCTCACCGTCCGCCGCTACATCGACCACGCGCTGGTCTGTAGCGCGTGTTGTCGCTGACCGGCCCGTCCCGTCCCGGTACGTCCCCGGCGCTCCCGGCCCACCGGCCGCCGCCCGACGCACCGCAGATCCCGTCGACCAGGCCGTAGCGGACCGCCGTCCGGCGTGCTGCGGCCGACCAACCGGACCCGCCCAGCGGAGAGAACACCAGTGAACATCGTCTGCCTCAGACCTTCCCCCGCCGTCGTCGGCCGTACTCGAACGACCGTTGCGTCCCCCGGGGCGTGCGCGGGTGACGGCCGGACCGGACGGTGGAACGGGCGCGCGGGCCGCGCCGTGGACAGCCGGCGGGGCCGCCACGACCTCGAACCGTTCTGGCCGTCCCGGCAGCCGCACCTGTTCGATCAGACGTGTCCGGGCTCGCCCAGCGCGTCCCGGCCCTCCGCCCGCTGACCCGGTTCCGTCCGGTCCAGCCCCGGTAATACGCCCGGTCGACGCGCAGACGACCCACCCCGTCCGTCACGCGCGAAATGAGCGGCACACCATGTCTTCTTCCTCCACGGCCACCCTGCCCCTGCCCACCGCGACCCCGCACCTGCGCGCGGTCCGCTCGGTGCCGTCCGTCCCCACCGTTGCGCCCGTCCCCGCCGCCGTGCCCGGTGCCCCCGGCCCGGCCGGGGTCGCGGGCCCCTCCGTCCGGTCGTCCGTCGGCCCGTCCGTCGCCCCGGCTTCGGTGGCCGACCGGTGGCCCGGAGCGGCCGTCCGTCCGCCGCACGCCGGACCGGCCCGCCCGGTGGTCGCCCCGGCCGCCGCGGCGGCCCCCGCGCCGCAGCCGGGTGCGGTCGCCCCGCCGGCCCCGCTCGCGCTGCTCGCCGCGCTGCCGGAAGGGGCGGCCGTCGTCGCCGCCCTGCCGCAGGGCGTGCTGCCGCAGGGGCTGCTCGCCCAGTACGGCACGCAGTTCGGTGCGAACGGGAGCCCGCTGGTCGGGTACCTGGTGCTGGTGCCCGCCGAGAGCTCGGCGGCGGGGGACCCGGGCCTGCCCGGTGTGCCCGTCACCCCGACCCCGCCCGGGTCCGGCGTCCAGGCCCAGGCGGGTGTCCGCCCGGTGCGTCCCGCGGGCCGCGGAATCAGCGTCGATACCGAGCGGCGCAACGCCTACGTCGACGGGCGGCTGCTCGACCTCACCTACCTGGAGTTCGAGCTGCTGGCCCACCTCACCGAGCACCCGCAGCGGGTGCACACCCGGGATCACCTGGTCTCCGCGGTCTGGGGTTACGGCCACGTCGGGGACGGCCGGACGGTCGACGTGCACGTGGCCCGGCTGCGCCGCAAGCTCGGATCCGTCTACCGCGACACGATCGTGACGGTCCGCCGGGTCGGCTACAAGTACACCCCGGCCGTCGTCTGATCGCTGCCGCCGACTCCAGTGGCCGGTCGCCCGTGCCCCCTGAAGGGGCGGGCGGCCGGTCGCTGTGCATTGTGTGACGAGTGACGAGTCGTCAGGCCCGCTGGCCGGGTGGCAGCAGAAGTACGGAGAGGGCGTCGGCGCAGGTGCGGGCGTGGCCCAGGAACCAGTCCAGCCGGTCGTCGGTGAGGTGCGCCGGGGTCGAGCGGACCGCGAGCGCGAAGCGGGCCTGCCCGGCGCCGTCCAGGACGGGGATGGCCACCGTCCGCACCCCGTCGGCTGACTCGCCGTCGTTGAGGGCGTACCCGGCCACCCGGACCCTCGCCAACTCCTCTTCCAGGACGGCTGGTTCGGTGATCGTCCGGTCGGTGAAGGGGCGTAGCGGGCCGAGTGCCGAGGTCGCCGCCCGGCCCGGGCGCGGCCAGGCCAGCAGGACCTTGCCGAGCGCCGTGGAGTGCAGCGGGCGGCGCAGGCCCAGCCCGGTGTCGGGGCGGACCGATCCGCCGACCAGGATCACCGCGTGCGGGCCGCTGCGGATCGCGAGGTCCGCCGTCGCCTTGGTGCGCCGGGAGAGCAGCTCCAGCTCGGGCGCGGCCAGGTGCAGTCCGCGCTGGTGGAAGGTGAGTTGGCCGAGTTCGGCGACGGCCGGGCCGAGCCGGTAGCGGGCGTTCTGCCCGTCCTGCTCCAGGAACCCGGCGCTGACCAGCGTGCGGGCCAGCCGGTGCGCGGTGGAGACCGAGAGGCCCATCC
Source organism: Kitasatospora sp. NPDC059577 (assembly GCF_042735475.1). Taxonomy (NCBI): domain Bacteria; kingdom Bacillati; phylum Actinomycetota; class Actinomycetes; order Kitasatosporales; family Streptomycetaceae; genus Kitasatospora; species Kitasatospora sp. NPDC059577. Next base: position 113,591 of record NZ_JBHWBZ010000011.1, read on the forward strand.
GGCGGGCCAGGTCGGAGGCGCTCAGGTCGGGGCCGTTGTCGTGGAAGCAGTGCAGCAACCCCAGCGCGCGCTGGACCGCCTGCGCACCGGCCGGCGGATTCTGGACGGCGGTGGCGGCCTCGGCCATGACACCTCGCGTTTCGGTTCGGTTCCGGTCGGACCGCCGGAGGGAGTCTCAGCGTAGGGCAGCCGGTGCTGCGGGAATGTGTCGATGACGTTGCAATGGAATGGCATTGATGAACAACTGATCCCACCATGTGGCGAGGGCTTGATTCCGGATCGACGGCCGTGGAACGCTCCTCGCAACGCGCCGAACGGCACCAAGGACCGGGCGGCGCGGATGGCCCGACTCGCGGGAAGGAGCAGTGCCGTGACGTTCCGCCGGTGTCTCCCCTCCCGTGCGTGTTGTCGCTGATCCGCTGACCGGCTGATCTGTCGACCCGGTGATCCTCTGACCGGCTGATCCGCTGACCGGTTGATCTGCTGGCCGGTTGATCGGCCGACTCTGCGTCGCGCGACCACCGTTCCCGCGGTGCGCGATCCTTCCGCCTCCCGGCGGCGCGCTCGCCGGGGGCGTGCCCGGATCCGCTCCCTTTCGACGGCCGTCGGAGTCTGCCGATCGCTTCCGTTCGCTTCCGTTCGCTGCCGTGCCTGCCGTGCCTGCCTCGCTCTCCTCGCCTCCATGACCTTCGTAGAGGACCAAGCCCCGTGTCCAGTCGTTCCACCGGCCCCTCCACCGGGCCCTCCACCCTTCCCGACACCCTGTGGTTCACCCGCTGCCCGGTGCCCACCGCGACCGGGATCGCCGCCGACCGGGGGTGGCTCGCCTGTGAGTTCGCCGCCGACGGGATCGCCGTCCGCTCGCTCCAGGACGCCCCGCCCGAGGAGGCCGCCGACCACCACTACACGCACGCGCTCACCGGCCTCTTCCGGGAGGGCGGCAACGTGCCCGCGCTGTGGGCCCGTTCACGGGGTGCGGCGACCCGGCTGATCGGCCTCACCTGGATCGAGGAGCGCCAGGTGGTCCTGGTCCGGGCCGGCAGCGGCATCACCGGGCCCGGACAGTTGCGCGGGCTGCGGCTGGCTCTCCCACATCATGGAATAGGCATCGACTTCTGGCGGGCCATGGCCCTGGCCGGCTTCCGCGGCGCCCTCGCGCTCGCCGGACTCACCCTCGACGACGCCGTACCCGTCGACGTCCCGGCCGTGCCCGGCGGTGGACAGTGGTCGGCCGAACTGGCCGCGCTGCGGGACGGCACGGTCGACGCGGTGTACGTGAAGGGGGCGCTCGCCGTCGAGGCGGCCCGCCGGATCGGCGCGGAGGTGGCCGTGGAGTTGGATGCGGCGCCGGACCGTCGGGCCAGGGGCAACAACGGGACGCCCCGGCCGGTCACCGTCCACCAGCGTCTGCTCGACGAACACCCCGAGCTGGTCGCTCGCTTCCTCGCCGTCCTGCTGGAGGCCGCCGACTGGGCGGCCGAGCGGCCGGCGGAGGTGGCCCGGATCCTCCGGGCCGAGACCGGGGCCGGCGCCGAGGGCGTCGCGGGGGCCTACGCGGCGGGCAGCCACCGCACCCTGCACCTGGACCTGTCGGCGGAACGGCTGGAGCTGTTGGCACTGCAGGAACGCTTCCTGCGGGAACGGGGCTTCCTCGTCGCGCCGGTGGACGTCCAGGCGTGGGCGGACCCGGAACCGCTGCGCGCGGCCCGTGAGCTGCTCGACCGGCGGCGGCGGGCGGGCGTGGCGGCGGGCCTCCGCGGTCCCCTCGACGTCCCCGCCCGCGCCGCCGGCCTTCAGTGAACGGCCCTCAGTGAACGGCTTTCAGTGAACGGCTTTCAGTGAACCGCCCTCGGCGAACGACTTTCAGATGTCGACTTTCAGCTTTCAGATAACAGCTTTCAGATAACAGATTTCGAAAGTTGTCAGTTGTCATCCGGTACCCCATTGGAGATCCCCGTGAAGACCCACCGCCTGGCCCTCGCCGCCACCGCGCTGCTCGCCTCCACCACCCTGGCCGCCTGCGGCTCGTCCGCCGGCGGCACCGAGGCCTCCGCCGGTGGAGGGGCCGACGGCAAGGCCGATGTGGTGCTCCGCCTGCCCGACCCGGGGAACAACGGGTTCCTCGCCCTGGGCAAGAAGGACGGCTCGCTGGACCGGGCCCTGGCCGCCGTCCACGCCAAGGTCGCCTGGACCGGCAGCGCCGGTCCCTTCGCTCCTGCCGCCCAGGCCCTCTCCGCCGACCAACTGGACGTCGCCCAGGGCTCGATCACCTCGGCCGTGGCCGCGCTCGCCCAGAAGCCCGGCTTCAAGCTGTTCGCCCAGACCGCGCCCGACGGCGTCGGCGAGGGGATCCTGGTGAAGAACGGCTCGCCCGTCGCGTCCGTCCGGGACCTGGTGGGCCGGAAGGTCGCCGTCTCCCAGGGCGGAACCAGTGAGTACCTGCTGCTCAAGGCGTTGGCCGAGAACGGCGTCCCCGCGGACAAGGTGGAGCGGGTCTACCTGCGGGCCGACCAGACCTCCGGCGTGTTCAACTCCGGCCAGGTGGACGCCTGGGCGACCTGGAACACCTTCTCGACGCCCGCCGTCGCGAACGCCGGCGCGCACTTCCTGGTCAACGGCCGGGAGGTGGGCTCCGACAACTACGCCGTCTGGGCCGTGCGCAACGGCTTCGCCGACAAGCACCCCGGGGTGGTCAGGGCCTTCTACGCCTACCTGCGCGAGAACGGCCGGAAGGAGAAGGCCGATCCGGCCGCCTACCTCAACGTCTTCACCGACTCCGGCCCCACCGCCGTCACCCCCGCGGAGAAGGACGTCGCGGTGAACGTCGGCAAGCAGAGCGCCCCGGCCGGCGCCATCTCCGACGCGGACACCGTCCGCTTCGGCACGGTCGCCCGGTTCTTCGCCGAGCAGAAGGTTACCAAGCAACTCGTGGACGTCAAGCCGTACCTGATCGACATCGACACGCTCGGGGACGGTGCCAAGTGACCACCGCAGCATCGGACGTGGCCGCCGGCCGCGCAGGCGGACCCGAGGCCGGGCCCGCAACCGGGTCCCCAGCCTCGCCCGCAACCGGGTCCCCAGCCTCGCCCGCAGCCGGACCCGCATCCGGCGGTGCGCCGGGAAACGTGCCCGGCGACACCCGGGCCGCACTGGACGCCGGCCTGGTCGCCCCGCGCGGCAGACGGCACCGGCCCCGCCCGCGGGCGCTCGCCGTCACCCTGCGCACGCTCGGTCCGCTGGCCCTGCTCGGAGGCTGGGCACTCGCCTCCGCCACCGGCGCGCTGACCCAGGACGTGCTCGCCTCGCCGGCCCAGGTCGCGGAAGCGGTGGGGGAGTTGTGGAGCAACGGCCAGTTGGCCGACGCCCTGGCGGTCTCCCTCACCCGGGCCGGACTCGGCCTGCTCTTCGGGGCGTCCGCCGGTCTGGTGCTCGGGGTGATCACCGGATTCACCCGACTCGGAGAGGAGTTGCTCGACTCAGCCGTCCAAGTCCTGCGCACCGTACCGTTTCTGGCGCTCGTCCCGTTGTTCATGGTGTGGTTCGGCATCACCGAGACCGCGAAGGTCGCCCTGATCGCCGTCGCCACCAGCTTTCCGATGTACGTGTCCGCCTCCGGTGGGGTCCGCAGTACGGATCGCAAACTGGTCGAGGCGATGCGCAGTTTCGGCCTCGGCCGCTGGGCGATCGTCCGGACGGTCGTGCTGCCCGGCGCGCTGCCGTCCCTGCTCTCCGGGCTGCGCCTGTCCATGACGCTCAGCGTGATCGCCCTGATCGCCGCAGAGGAGATCAACTCCACCGAGGGGATCGGGTACTTGATGGCCCAGGCCCAGAACTACTCCCGCACCGACGTCCTCGCCGTCTGCATCCTGGTCTACGGGGTGCTCGGCCTCACCGCGGACGGCATCGTCCGGGTCCTGGAGCGGGTGCTGATGCCGTGGCGCCAGGCCGTCCAGGGGGCAGCCCGATGACCGTGACCGCAGCCCGTACGACGTCCGCCGCCACGGCCGACGGCGCACCCGTCTCCACGGCCGACGGCGCACCCGTCTCCACGGCCGACGGCGCACCCGTCTCCACAGCCGCCGCCACGCCCGACGGCGCACCCGCAGGCGGCGCGTCCGGGGAGGCCGTCCCGGCGGTCCATCTGCGCGGCCTGCGCCGGGTGTTCGGCACCCGGGCGGTCCTCGACGGAGTCGACCTCTCCATCGCCCGCGGCGAGTTCGTCGCACTTCTGGGCGCCAGCGGCACCGGGAAGACCACGCTGCTGCGCATCCTCGGCGCGCTCGACCAGGCCGACGAGGGCACGGTGCTCGTCCCTCCGGCCCGTACGGTGGTGTTCCAGGAGCCCCGACTCGTCCCGTCCAAGCGGGTGTTGGCCAACGTCACGGTCGGTCTGCCGCGCGGCGCCGAGACCCGGGGCACCGGGCTGAAGGCGCTCGCAGAGGTCGGTCTGGACGGGCACGCCGACGCCTGGCCGGCCACCCTCTCGGGCGGCGAGGCGCAGCGCGTCGCGCTCGCCAGGGCGCTCGTCCGTGAGCCCCGACTCCTGCTGCTGGACGAGCCGTTCGCCGCCCTGGACGCGCTCACCCGGCTGCGCATGCAGGACCTCGTCGGCGACCTGGTCCGCCGCCACCGCCCGGCCGTGCTCCTGGTCACCCATGACGTGGACGAGGCCGTCCGGCTCGCCGACCGTGTCGTGGTCCTGCGCGACGGTCTGGTGGCCCGGGACGAGGCGGTGGCCGTCGACCGCCCGCGCGACCCCGCCGACCCGGCCTTCGCCGAACTGCGCCGACGGCTGCTGGCCGACCTCGGCGTCCACTGACCACCCGACCTCCCCGCTCCCGTCACCCGACCTCCCCGCTCCCGTCACCCGACCTCCCCGCTCCCGTCGACCTCCCCGGCCGAACCGAGCCCGTACCACCGGAGTTGAACAGATGACCGTCACCCTCGGCGTCCACGCAAGCAACCCCTCGCTCTACTACCTCGCCCGGCTCCCCTACCTGGACGAGGAACTGGCGCCGCTCGGCGAGACCGGTGCCTTCCACCACTACGCCGACGGCACCCGCACCGGCGCACTGCTCGCCGACGGCACCATCGACTTCGGAGGCACCGGCTCCACCCCGCCGATCACCGCACAGGCGGCCGGCCACGACCTGGTCTACGCGGCGGTGTCCGCGCCGCGCCCGGACCACGGTGCCCTGCTGGTGTCGGCCGCGGGCCCGGTCCGGACGGTCGCGGACCTCAGGGGCGGCACCGTCGTCCTCGGCGTCGGCTCCTGGCAGACCCACCTGCTCGCCAAGGCCCTGCACGGGCAGGGGCTGACGTACGGCGGGGACGTCACCGCGGTGCGCCCGGCGGCGGGTGAGGACCAGGCCCGGAGGTTGCGCGAGGGCGAGATCGCCGGCTGGATCGCGCAGGGTGCCGAACTCGCCGCCGCCCGGCGCAGCGGGGACCTCCGCGAGCTGATCCGCACCGGTGACGTCATCACCGACCGCTCGGTGTTCTTCACCCGGCGCGAGTTCGCGACCGGGCGTCCCGAGGTGGTCGCCGCGATCACAGGCGCGCTGCGCCGCGCGGACGCCTGGGCGGCCGCGCACCCGGCCGAGGCCGCCGCGATCGCGGCCGGGGAACTGGGCGGCACGGTCGCCGACTGGCGGACGGCGCTGGCCGCACTGCCGTGGCGACTGGAGCCCGCCACCGCCGGGTTCGTCGCCGAGCAGCAGGAGGCCGCGGATATCTTCCGCACGGTGGGCTTCATCGACCGCGCGCTGACCGTAGCCGACGCCCACCTGCCCGCCCTGGAGGCCCCGGTGGCCGCCGCGCTCGCGAAGGCGGTCTGACGCGTGCCCTCCGAAGTCCTCTGGTACATCATCCCGCGCGAGGGTCACTACCCCTGGGAGCCGGCCGGCCGCCGCCCGGTGGACCTGCGTTACCTGCAGCAACTCGCCGACAGTGTGGAGCGGTTGGGCTACACGGGTGCCCTGCTGGCGACCGACCTCCACGACGTCTGGACGCTCGGCAGCGCGCTCGCGGCGGCCACCACCCCGGCCTTCAAGCCGCTGCTGGCCGTTCACCCCGGGCTGATCTCGCCCACCCTGCTGGCCAAGATGGCGCTCAGCTTCGACCGGCTGCACGGCGGCCGGCTGCGCTTCAACGTGGTCAACGGCTCGACCGCGCAGCTGCGCGAGTACGGCCTGGACGTCGAGCACGACGACCGGTACCGGCTCAGCGGTGAGTACTGGTCGATCGTCAAGCGCCTCACGGCCGGTGAGGTCTTCGACCACAAGGGCGAGTTCTACGACCTGAAGAACGCCGGCGCGAGCCTGCGCGAGCTGATCCCGGAGCAGCCCGGTGGCATCCCGCTCTGGTTCGGCGGCAGTTCGGCGGCCGGGATCGAGATGGCCGCCGAGCACGTGGACGTGTACCTGACCTGGGGCGAGCCGCCGCACCTGCTGAAGGAGAGGCTGGACCTCGTGCGCGAGCGTGCCGCCGCGCACGGCCGGACCCTGCGGATCGGGCTGCGGCTGCACCTGATCGTGCGGGACACCGAGGACGAGGCCTGGGCGGCGGCCGACCGGCTGCTGAACGTCACGAGCGAGGCGACGTACGCGCGCCGACTGGGCGACGCGACGGGGGAGGACGGGGTCGGCTGGCAGCGGCAGTTCCGCCAGCACGGTGGCAGGGTGCCGGCCCGGGCGCGGGAGCTGGAGGCCCACCCCAACCTGTGGCCGGGGATGAGCCTGTTCCGGCCCGGTCCCGGAACGGCGGTGGTGGGCTCGACCGCCCAGGTGATCGAGCGGCTGCAGGAGTTCGAGGCGCTGGGCGTCGACACCTTCATCCTCTCGGGGAACCCGCTGCTGGAGGAGGCCCACCGGGTTGCAGAAACGGTTCTGCCCGGCTTGGGCATCGGCCGGAGCTGATGGGTCGACGGATGTCGGCCGACAGCTGACGGATCACAGCCGACAGCCGACAGCCGACAGCTGACAGCTGACAGACGACAGATGACAGACGACAGATGACAGCTGACAGATTTCGAAATCTGTCAGCTGTCATCTGTCACGTCGACACAGCCTGGTGAATCAGCAGCTCACCGGCTCAGTCGGTCGATCTCCGCCAGCTGCTCCGCCGTCAGCGGCCCGCCGGCCAGTGCGTCGAGGTTCTGGTCCAGCTGGGCCACACTGCTCGCACCGATGATCACCGACACCACCCGCGGGTCCCGGAGTACCCAGCTCAGCGCCAGCTGCGCCAGCGTCTGCCCGCGCTCCTCGGCGATCTTGTTCAGTGCCCGCAGCTGCTCCAGCTTCGGCCCGGTGAGCGCCTCCTCGGTCAGGAACTTCCCGACCGACATCCGGGAGCCCGCCGGCACGTCGCCGGAGAGGTAGCGGTCCGTCAACAGTCCCTGGGCGAGCGGCGAGTAGGCGATCAGGCTGGTCTGGGTGTCGCCCACCGCGTCCAGCACGCCGGCCTCCTCGACGTGCCGGTCGAGGATCGAGTACGCCGACTGGTTCATCAGCACCGGCGTCCCCAGCTCGCGCAGGATCCCCACCGCCTCCCGGTGCTGCTCCGCCGGGTAGTTGGAGATCGCGGCGTACAGCGCCCGGCCCGAGCGCACCGCGGTGTCCAGCGCCCCCATCGTCTCCTCGACCGGGGTGTCCGGGTCGTAGCGGTGCGAGTAGAAGACGTCGACGTAGTCCAGCCCCATCCGGTCGAGCGACTGGTCGAGGCTCGCCAGCAGGTACTTGCGGCTGCCGCCGTCGCCGTACGGGCCGGGCCACATGTCCCAGCCGGCCTTGGTGGCGATGAACAGCTCGTCCCGGTACGGCCGGAAGTCCTGGGCGAACAGGTAGCCGAAGTTGCGCTCGGCGCTGCCGTACGGGGGGCCGTAGTTGTTCGCCAGGTCGAAGTGCGTGACGCCCCGGTCGAAGGCGCGGCGCAGCACCGCCCGCTGCACCTCCAGCGGCTGGGCGTCACCGAAGTTGTGCCAGAGCCCGAGCGAGACGGCGGGCAGCTGGACGCCACTGCGGCCGGCCTTCCGGTAGGTCATCGAGGCATAGCGGTCATCCGCGGCGAGGTAGCTCATGCCGGACATCCTGCCAGTCGGCACCGGCGGATCAAGCCCTTGCCCCGTTCCTTGGCCGGTGCCTACGCTTGCGGAGGATCGTGTGTGTGCGGGGTGGGGGGAGGCGTGATGGCAGTCCGGGGCGTGTCCGCCGGGTCCGCCGTGCCCGTTGCTCCCGGCTCGCCCGCGGTGCAGTCGGGGCTGCCGGCGCAGTCCGGGCCACCGACACGTGCCGTCCGTGTATCGCACGCCGTGCCCGTGGCGCACGCCGTGCCCGTGGCGCGCGCCGTACCCCGCTGTTGTTGTCGCCCCCGCAGCAGCACCCGGCGCTGACGCCACGCCCGAGCGGTCCGCGGGCCCCGGGTTCCCGGTCCCGACCCCCGTCAGCGATTCCGTCGGTGCCGCCCGTGCGAGCGCAGCCCGGCCACCGCCTCACGCCCCTGCGCTCCGCGCGGCTCACCGGCCTCCTCCCCGCGAGCCCCGGGCCCTCCGGCCCGCCCCGAGCGCCCCAAGGAGATCACCGTGCGGTTCACCGTGTCGTCCCTCGTCGCCAACGCCCCCGACCCCGTCACCGGGGTCCGGCGCACCCCGCAGCAGAAGCTGCGCAACGTGATCGACCAGGCGGTCCTCGCCGAGCAGCTCGGCTACGACGGCTACGGAGTGGGGGAGCGACATGGCGAGCCCTTCCTCTCCCCGGCGCCGCCCGTCCTGCTGAGCGCCGTCGCCGCCCGCACCTCCACCATCCGGCTGTTCACCACGGTGACGGTGCTCAGCATCCTCGACCCGGTCCGGGTCGCCGAGGACTACGCCATGCTCGACCAACTCTCGGGCGGCCGCGTCGAATTGATCATCGGCAAGGGCAACGACCCGCGCCACTTCGGCCTGTTCGGCCTCCCCGAGGAGCGTCAGTGGCAGGCACTGGCGGAGAACTACGAACTCCTGCGCCGCCTCTGGCGCGAGGAGAAGGTGACCTGGAAGGGCTCGACCCGCCCGCCGCTCGACGATGCCACCGTGTCACCCCGCCCGCTGCAGAACCCGATCCCGGTCTGGCACGGCAGCGCGACCAGCCGGCAGTCCACCGACCTCGCGGCCCGTCACGGCGACCCGCTCTTCTCCGCGAACTCCTTCCACCCGCTGGAGAAGTACCGTTCGCTGGTCGAGCACTACCGCGAGCGCTGGGCGCACTACGGGCACGATCCGGAGCGGGCCCGGGTCGGCGCGGGCTTCGGCGGACTGTACGTCGCCAAGCGCTCGCAGGACGCCGTCGAGGGCTACCGCCCCTACTGGAACGCCCTGTTCGTCTCGGCAGCCGGTCGTCACAACAACTCCCCGTTCGGCTCGCTGGAGGACGCGCTGGACCGCGGATCGGCGCTGGTCGGCAGCCCGCAGCAGGTGATCGAGAAGATCCACCGCTACCACGAGGCCTTCGGCAACGAGGTGGTCGGTATCGGCGTGGACGCGCTCACCGAGGGGGCGCAGCGCGAGCAACTGGAGCTGTTCGCGGGTGAGGTGGCTCCCGTGATCCGGCGCGAACTCCGGTGACGGCCGGTCAGTCGCCCGCCCGCGCAGCGCGCCGTGCACCCCCTACACGGTGTGACGCCGACAACCGTGCGTGACGTGACGCGCGCCACCGATCGCGCCGGAATGCCGCTCGGCGGCGCGGGGGATGACGAACCGTCGAGGGGCCGTGGCCGCCGGGGGGCGGCGCACGGCCCTCAGTCGGCCGGGCGACCGTCGAACGCCCCGGCCCCCGGCCCAGCTGACCGCCTGCTCACCTGCCCGCCTGCTCACCTGCCTAACTGCTCCCGGGCTCGTGTCCGCGTCGGCCGCCAGGCGCGTCTCAAGGCAACGGGATCCGGAAGACCACTGGCCTTCTGTACCTACTGGTATGTACAGTGATCTGCATGAGCACCCAGGACCGCCTCATCGAGAGCACCCAGGCCCTCCTCTGGGAACGCGGCTACGTCGGCACCAGCCCCAAGGCCATCCAGCAGCGCTCCGGGGTCGGCCAGGGCAGCATGTACCACCACTTCGCCGGCAAGCCCGACCTCGCAGCCGCCGCCCTGCGCCGCAGCGCCGAGCAGATGCGGGGCATCGCCGAGGCCGACCTCGCCGCCCCGGGCAGCGCCTACGACCGCATCGCCGCGTACCTGCTCCGCGACCGTGACGTCCTGCGCGGCTGCCGGATCGGCCGGATGGCCCAGGACCCGGACGTGGTCGCCGACCCCCAGCTGCGCGCCCCCGTCGAGGAGACCTTCGACTGGCTGCGCGGCCGGATCGCCGAACTGGTCGCCGAAGGCCGGGCCGACGGCGAGTTCGCCCCCGGCCTCGACCCGGACGACACCGCCGCCGCCGTGGTCGCCGTCGTCCAGGGCGGCTACGTCCTCGCCCGCGCCGCCGACAGCACCGAGCCCTTCGAACGCGCCGTCCGTGGCGCCCTCGGCCTGCTCGCGGCACACCGGGCGGCCTGACGAACAGGACGGACCGGACGCGCAGGTCGGACCGGACGCGCAGGTCGGCCAGGCCGTGGGTGCGGACCGCACCGGACCCCACCCACGGCCCCCGCCGCCGGCACAGCCCGACGCCGCCCGGCACAGCCCGACGCCGCCCAGCACAGCCCGGCACAGCCCCACCGATCCCGAGGAGCCCCGCCGTGCACGCCATGCAGTACGAGATCACCCTCCCCGCCGACTACGACATGGGCATCATCCGCAAGCGCGTCGCCGACAAGGGCCACCTGCTCGACGCCCACCCGGGCCTCGGCCTCAAGGCGTACCTGATCAGGGAGCACGGCCACCAGGGTTCGCCGGTCAACCAGTACGCGCCGTTCTACCTCTGGCGCACCGCCGAAGGCATGAACGGCTTCCTCTGGGGCCCGGGCTTCCGGAGCCTGAGCGCCGACTTCGGCCGTCCCGTCGTCCGCCACTGGCTCGGAGCGGGCCTCGTCGGCGGCACCGTGACCGGAACGGCGGGGACCGCCCCGACCACCGCCACCCGCCACACCGTACGGCTGCCGGAGACCGCCGATCCGGCCGAGGCCGTCGAGCGGGCGCTCGCCGAACTCCCCGTGCACCCGGCCCTGCACACCGCCGCCGTGGCCGTCGATCCGAGCCGGTGGGAACTGCTCACCATCGCCCTCTGGCACGGCCGGGCACCGGAGGAGGCGGCCGGCACCCGCTACCGGGTGCTCCACCTCTCCCGCCCCGAACTCGACCGGCTGCCGGCCGGCCGCCACTGGTGAAAGGACCAGCCGTCCCGATGACCTCCTCCCCGCCGCCCGACCTCACCCCGGCCCCGCTCGACCGCGAAACCGGGTACGCCCTGCTCGGCGACCTCGCAGGCCCGGCCGCCGCGACCGCCCTCGGCGGCCTGGACGCCCTCGCCCCCGGGTTCCCGGACTGGATCGTCACCAGCCTCTTCGGCGGCACCTACCAGCGCCCCGGCCTCGCCCTGCGCGACCGCCAGATCGCCAACCTGGCCGCCCTCACCGCCCTCGGCGGCGTGGAACCGCAGCTCGCCGACCACGTCCGCTACAGCCTGCGGATCGGGATGACCAGGGAGGAGATCACCGAGGTCATGGTGCACCTCGCCCCGTACGTCGGCGTCCCCAAGGCCCTGGCCGGTCTGCGCGTCGCGACCGCCACCATCGCCGATGCCACCGCAGCGACCGCAGCCACCGCCACCGGCGTCACCGAGGAGCAGGCATGAGCCGCACCATCCGCACCGTCCTCGGCGACCTCGACCCCGCCGAACTGGGCGTCACCGACTCCCACGACCACCTCTTCATCCGCAGCCCGCTGCTCCCCGGGCAGGAGCTGGACGACCCGGCCGCCGCCGAGGACGTCCTGCGCGCCTACGCGGCCGCGGGCGGCAGCGCCCTCGTCCAGTGGACCCCGTTCGGGATGGGCCGGGGCGCGGACTCCCTGGCCGCCCTCTCCCGCGCGACCGGCGTCCACGTCGTCGCCGCCACCGGCACGCACCAGGCGGTGCACTACGGACCGGGCACCGATCCCGCCCCCGACGACCTCGCCGAACGCTTCGTCACCGAGCTCACCACGGGTCTGCCGGGAACGGCGCACCTGCCGGGTGCCACGGGCCTGCCGGGTGCCCACGGCACACCCCGGGCCGTACGGGCCGGGCTGATCAAGGTCGCGGACGACGCGGGCCGCACCACCCCGCACACCCGCCGGACGATGGCCGCGGCCGCCGAGGCGCACCACGCCACCGGTGCCCCGATCGCGGTCCACCTCGAACCCGACGGCGATCCGTACGAGGTCCTGGGCCGGCTCAGCGGCCGCAACGGCGTCCGGCCGGACCGGATCATCCTCGGGCACCTCACCCGCTTCCCCGACCGCTCCGTGTACCGCGGCCTCGCCGCCGAGGGCGTCCGCCTCGCGCTGGACAGCCCCTCCCGGGCCGGTCACCCGGCCGACCTCCAGGCCTTCGAGGTCATCGCCGACCTGGTCGAAGCGGGCCATGCCACCCAGGTACTCCTGGGCGCCGACACCACCACGCGCACCGCCCGGCAGGCCGGCGGCCCGACCCGGCTGCTCACCGACCTCGCCCCGCGACTGGCCCGGGCCTTCGGCCCCGAGCTGCCCGAACTCCTCCTCACCACCAACCCGGCGGCCGCCTTCGCCGCGGACTGGCGCTCCCCGTGAGCCCCGAAGGTCCGGCCTCCGCGCGGGCCGCGTCCACCCGAAGCGCCACCGCCTGAAGCGCCACCGCCCGAACCGATCCCGCTCCTGTGGCCGACTGCTCCCACCCGGGTTTGAATCCGAGTAGCCCTCCTGCCGGATGAGGGGCTCCCCCAGAGAGGCGGACCCGTCGATGCCCGCACCCCCGGCCCACCCGTGGCTCGCCCCCGCCCGGCTCGCGGTCGCGGCCTTCGTCGCCGTCGCCCTCTGCTTCTCCGGTTACCGCGCGGCGAGCGGCCCCACCGGGGTGGTGAACTACTTCAGCTACTTCACCGTCCTCAGCGACCTCGCCGGTGTCGCGGTCCTGGGCTACGGCGGCTGGGCGGGCCTGACCGGCCGCCGCCCGGTGCCGGACGAGGTGCGCGGGGCGGTCGTGCTCTACCTGGTGATCACCGGGCTGTTCTACGGCACGTACCTCGCGAGCTACCCGGACCAACTGGTGATCCCGTGGGTGGACGACGTCCTGCACCGCGTGATGCCGCTCCTGGTGCTCGCCGACTGGCTGGTCGACCCGCCCGCCCGGCGCGTGCGCCCGGCCGTGGTGCTCGGCTGGCTGGCCTTCCCGCTGCTGTACCTGGTGTACGCACTGCTGCGCGGCCACGCCGTCGACTGGTACCCGTACACCTTCCTCGATCCCGGGCGGCACGGCGGCTACCGCCGGGTGGCCGGGGCCGGCTTCCTGATGACGGTGACCGTCATCCTGGTGGGGGCGGCCGTCGCCGCGGTGGGCAACGCCCTCGCCACCCGTCGGGACGTGCGCAGCGGTGCGGTCCCGAGGGGGCGCCACGCCCGGGCCGGAACGGGCTGACAGCCGACGGCGGCCCTGCGGCGCGTCCTACGGTGGGGTCATGCCCACGCTCCGAACCCTGACGTCCGCCGAGTGGCCGCTCTGGCGCGACCTGCGCCTCGCCGCCCTGACCGAGGCGCCGCACGCCTTCACGCACGGGCTCGCCGAATGGCACCGGGGTGGTGAGCAGCGCTGGCGCGACCGCCTCCACCTCCCGGGTGCCCATCACGTCGCCGCCTTCCTGGACGAGGACCCCGTCGGCCTCGTCGGCGGCCTGCGCGGATCTCCCGACGGCGTACGGGAGTTGCGCTCGCTGTGGGTCGCCCCGAAGGCGCGCGGCCGGGGTGTCGCGGACCGCCTGATCGAGGAGGTCGAGCGCTGGGCCCGCGTCACCGGCGGCACCGCCCTCCGTCTCGCCGTGCTCCCCGGCAACACCCCCGCGTTCGCCCTGTACCGCCGCCACGGCTTCGCCCCGGTCGTGTCCGCGGGGGAAGCCGCACGGGAGGTCGTCCTGTCCAAGCCCCTCCGCTGAGCGACGCGGCCGGGACCGTGCCGTACGCGGCCCGTGCCCTACGGGGCCCTTGCCGTACGCGGCCCGTGCCCTACGGGACCCTTGCCGTACCGGGGCCTGTGCCGTAACGGGGGACGGCACGGGCCCCGGCGTTGCGGGCCGCGACGGGCGGTCACATGTGGGTGCCGCCGTCGATGCGCAGCTCGGTGCCGGTGACGAAGGCGCCGTCGTCGGAGGCGAGCATGGCGATCACGCCGGCCACCGTCTCCGGGCCCGCGAAGCCCTGGCCGAGGGCGGGGGAGAGCTTGGCGAGCAGGCCGAGGTCGGCGTCGGCGGGGAGGCCGGGATCGTTGGTCATGCCGCTGTCGATGCTGCCCGGCGCCACGCAGACCGCGCGCAGGCCCTGCCGGGAGTACTCCGAGGCGATGGCGTGGGTGAAGGACTGGATGCCGCCCTTGGTCGCGGCGTACGCGGCCATGTAGGGGTGGGCGAAGCTCGCGGAGGTGGAGCTGAAGTTGACGACCACGCCGTTGCCGCCGGCGAGGAGCGCGGGGAGCGCCTCGCGGGTCATCAGGAAGGTGCCGGTCAGGTTCACTGCGAGGAGCTTGTTCCAGAACTCCAGGGTGGTCCCGTGGGTGTGCGAGGACCGCAGGATGCCGGCCGCGTTGACCAGGACGTCGAGTCCGCCCAGGTCGGCGATCGCACCGGCGACGCCCGCGACGACGGCGGCCTCGTCGGAGATGTCCAGGACCCGGACGGTCAGGCGCTCCGCGGTGCCGTCGGCGGTTGCGCGGTCGAGGGTCTCCTTCAGGCCGTCCTCGTTGACGTCGACGGCGACGACCTTCCCGCCCTCGGCGAGGATCCGGTGCACGGTGGCCCGGCCGATGCCCGAGCCGCCGCCGGTGATCAGGACGTTCCGCCCGCTGAAGCGCTCCATGGTGGTACTCCGTTCGTTCGTGCGTGGTCTCTCGACCTCGGGAGGCACGGTACGCCTATGTGGCACGTTGTGCCAATAAGTCTTGTCGTGCCACTCATGCGCAGCGTGCCACTGTGGCACCACCCCGCGTAGGCTGACCCCGTGACCGGACGCCCGACCCTGAACCAGCGCCGCCGTGACGCCACCCGGCTGGAGATCGCCCGCACCGCCGCCGCGCTCTTCGCCGAGAAGGGCGCGGAGGCCACCACCGCCGAGGAGATCGCCCTCGCCGCAGGCATCTCGCTGCGGACCTTCTACCGGTACTTCTCCGTCAAGGAGGACGCCGTCGCCCCGCTGCTCGCGGCGGGCGGGCGGCAGTGGGTCGAGCGGCTCGCCGACAGTCCGGCCGACCTGCCGCTGCGCGAGGCGCTGGAGAGCGCGGCGGTCGCATCACTGACGCCGGCCGACGAGGCGGGGGCCGAGATGATGCGGTGGACCCGCAGCCTGCTGCGAGACCCGCAGCTGGAAGGAACCTGGCAGCGTGTCCACGCCGACTCGGAGGTGCGGCTGCGCGCCGTCCTCGCCGAGCGGTGCCCCGCGGGCGCGGATCCGCTGGAGATCCGGCTGGCCGCCGCCGCCGCGACCGCGGCGATCCGGGTCGCCCTGGAACAGTGGGCCGCCTCCGGCGCCCCCGCCACCGGACCGGGCTCCCCGCGCGACCTGGGCGCCCGCTGCATGCGTGAACTCACGGCGGGGCTACGGCTCTGGGAGCGCCTGTCCTGAGCCCGGCGGGTGGCGGTCGACGGTCGGCGGCTCGTCCGCCCTCGGGTCGCCGGTGGGCGGGGACGGGTCCTGGGGCGGAGGAGTTCGGTGTGCGTGCTTCAGCCGGCGGATGACAGATGACAGATGTCGAAATCTGTCAGCTGAAATCTGTCGGTTGAACTCTGTCGCCCGAAACCGGGCATCCGCTCCCCGTGACCTCCCAGCTGTCATCAGCGGGCTCCCAGCTGGCGTTAGGGTTGATCTTCGCGCCCCGGTGGGGGGAACCGGGGTCGACTCCTCGGATGTCCCCAGCGGAGGGGGCTGGAGTTCGAGGCGTGGGAGCAAGTAGGACATGGGTCTGACGAGCCACAAGGTGCTGGCGCTGACCGTATTGATCGCCGTAGTGGTGATGGGGGGAACGGTCTGGCTTTGGCCGAGACTGGCGGGGAAGACCTGGCAGGCGGTGTTGGGCCGGATCGGTGCGCTGCTCGCCTCCCAGCTCGCCGTCCTCGCGGCGCTCGGGCTGGTGGCGAACAGCTACTTCGCCTTCTACAGCAGTTGGGACGACCTGCTGGGCACCGGGGACACCGGCCCGGTGGTGATCCACAACAAGGCGGACGCCTCCGGGCGGCTCCTGGTGGAGACGATCGGCCACGCCTCGGTCAAGGGCGGCGGCGCGATGGGCCGCGAGCCCGGCCAGTCGGGCGAGATCCGCAAGGTCCGGATCGACGGCGCGGTCAGCCGGCTCTCCACCGAGGGCTACGTCTACCTGCCCCCGCAGTACTTCCAGCCGGAGTACGCGCAGAAGCAGTTCCCCGCCGTGATCGTCAGCACCGGCTTCCCCGGGATCGCCGAGAACCTGATCACCCGGTTCAACTACCCGGGTGCGGCGCTCAAGCTGCTGCAGGAGGGCCGGATGCAGCCGACCGTCATGGTCCTGGTGCGCCCCTCGCCCGCTCTGCCGCAGGACACCGAGTGCGAGGACGTCCCGAACGGACCGCAGTCCGACACGTACTTCACCAAGGACGTGCCCTCGGCGATCCAGGCCAGCTTCCGGGTCTCCTCCGACCCGCAGGCCTGGGCCTTCATGGGCAACTCGACCGGCGGCTACTGCGCGCTCAAGCTGGCCATGCGCCACCCGGACGTCTTCCCGACGGCCGTCGCACTCTCCGCCTACTACGACGCCGCCGACGACCCGACCACCGGTGACCTGTTCGGCGGCAGCAAGCAGCGCCGCGACGAGGCCAACCTGATGTGGCGGCTGAAGAACCTGCCGCAGCCGAACGTGTCCGTGCTGCTGGCCGGCACCAAGCGGGGCGACGGCGACTACCGGCGGGAGACCGAGGCCTTCGTCGAGTCGGTGCGGAGCCCGATGAAGGTCTCCTACAGCATGCTCGAGAACGGCGGCCACAACTTCGAGACCTGGAGCGCGCTGCTGCCGTCCTCGCTGGAGTGGCTGTCCCAGCACCTCAGGGTGCCGAACCCGACCGCCTGACGGCCGGACTACCGAACGGCCGAACCACCGAACCCCCGGAGCCACGGCCCCGGGGGTTCTGTCGTCGCGCGGTCGTCGCGCGGCTCAGGCCACCCGCTCCAGCGTCCCGGTGTGCAACTGCCCGACCCGGCCGCCCTCGCCCTCGAAGGTCCAGAAGGCCCGCACCGTCAGCTTGTTGAGGTCCATCACGTGGCTGACGGTGATCCCGCTCTGCTCCGTCCAGCTGACGAAGTAGATCTCCGGTGCGACCTCGGCGACGTGCAGCCGCACGTCCTCCCACTGGCCCGCGGACTCGCCGAGACCCTCCCAGCGCAGCCGCGTGCCGTCGGCCGAGTAGGTGTTGCGGAAGGCCGCGCCGGTGTCGGCCCGGAAGACGTAGGTACGGCCGGCGAAGGCGGGCGGGGACGCGGTCATGGTGGGGCGGCTCCTCGTTTCGTGGTGGAGGCGGTCTTGTGCACGGCGGAACATCTCGGAACTCCAATTTATCCGACCGGGTGCACTCGGTCAGATCTTTGCCGCGGTCGGGATCACCGACGCGCCGCCGGCCGGGGCCCGGGGTCCGGGGTCCGGGGGCCGGGGCTCGGAGCTCACCCGGGCGCCGGGCGCCACACCCGAGTCGGCGCCCAGCTCGCCCGACCGGCCCGTCCGAGCCGCCCTGTCCGAGCCGCCCCGCCCCCGGCGTCGGGCCGGGCGCCCCGCAGGTCATCTGCGGATCATCCCGCCGGGCAGGAATATTGATCAACTCGGCCGCCACGCAGCGTCGTTGATCGACACCGCTGTGACCTGCGCGACAACCGGCCCGGGGGAGTTGTCCGTTCACGTACGGCCTGCCTAGCCTGCAACGGTCGTCCGCCGTCGCGGACCCCGCCGCCGGGACGCCGAGTCCCGTCCACCCGCCGGCGGGTCACCGAGCACCACAGCGGACGGGAGCGGGGGAACCAAGGTCGGCGCCCGGCCCGTGCGCTCGCGCACACAGGTCGAGGCTAGGGGTGAAGCCGCGCCACAGGCGGCCGGGCAACTGCAGCCCGAACCCGACAGCTCACCTCGCAGGCGTCGCAGAGGTCGCCCATGCCCCAGCCTGCCGCCCGGCGCAGCGCGCCGCGCCACGCCCGTCCCTCCCGCCGCGGTCGCAACGCCGCCTTCGCCGCCACCGGGGCGCTCGCGATCAGCGGCGCCGGCCTGCTCGGACTGCCGTCCGTCGCCGGTGCCCAGGCCGCCACCGCGCCGACCGTCACCCAGGACCGCCTCGCCCCCGCCGCCATGGTCGCGGGCAAGGCCTCCACCGCCTCGCTGAGCCTGCACTCCTCGGCCTGCTTCACCGCGAAGACGGTGGGGGTGGGCGTGCGCGACGCGGGCGGCACCAACCTGGACTTCCCCGGCAACGCCTCCAACGTGCAGATCTGCCCGAGCGGCGTGAACTTCACCAGCGGCGCCCGCACCCTGCCCGCCGGCACGTACAGCCAGTTCGGCTTCTGGCAGGACGTGGCCGGTGCCTGGCACAACCTGCCCGCGCAGCAGCTGGTGGTCTCGGCCACCGGCACCACCGCGCCGACCCCGGCGCCGACGGCCACCCCGAAGCCGACGGCCGCCCCTTCCCCGAGCGCCACCCCCACTCCGAGCGCCACCGCCACCCCGACCGCCCCGGCACCGTCCACCTCGGCCCCGTCGTCCCCGGCCCCGTCGTCCCCGGTCGCCGGCAAGTCGCTGACCTGGTCCGACGAGTTCAACGGCTCGATCTCCTGGGGCCAGCGCTGGGTCGGCGACAAGAGCACCGCCTACAAGTACGGGAACCACAACCCGGACGACAACAAGCTGGACTGGCTGAACAAGAACAACGTCAGCGTCGCCAACGGGGTCGCCACCTTCACCGCCACCCCCGGCGGCCCGGCCCTGGAGAACGGCAAGCAGTCCTGGAACACCGGCTTCCTGACCACCGAGGGCTCCAGCGAGGGCTTCCAGGTCAAGACCGGCGACTACGCCGAGACCCGGGTCAAGCTGCCCGCCGGCACCGGCGCCTGGCCGGCCCTGTGGACCTGGAAGAACGGCAACGGGGAGGTCGACTCCTTCGAGTACCACCCCGACAACCCGAACCTGCTGGAGCTGACCAACCACGTCAACCCCGGCAACGGCACGTACTACACCGACGCGAGCGCGATCGCGAAGGACCAGTGGGTCACCATCGGTACCTACTACGGCGCCAACTCGGTGGACTGGTACGTCAACGGCGTCAAGGTCTTCTCGGACGGCAAGGGCGTCGGCGCCAACTGGTCGGCGTACCTGATCCTCAACCTCTCCCTGAGCGCGGGGCAGTACCACCCCGCGCCGCAGGGCACCGCCCCGATCACCATGGCGGCGGACTACGTCCGCGTCTACCGCTGACGGGTAACCCGTAGGACCGTCCCACCGGGCGCCGGAGGCCGGCAGCCGCTCGCCGGCGCCCGGTGCCCGGTGGGACACCGCGGCTCAGGCGTCGCCGGACGTCTCGACGACCTTGATCTCGTACGGCTGCCGGTGGTTCTTCCCGAACGGGTCGTCCGCGCTGCGCACCGCGACCGACCCGCCCTCCAGGAGCCCGAGCGGCACAGCGGGGGAGAGCCGGACCGGGACGAGGGCCGTCGCGCTGCGCCCCTCCTTCAGGCCGGGACCGAACACGCAGCTGACCTGCCGGCCGAGCGCCACGACCTGGCAGTCCTCGGGGAAGTACGGGCCCTCCGCGGTCACCCCTTCCGGAAGGGTGACGGTGACCGTGAACGGGGACGCGGTGGTGTCCGGGCCGTAGTCGGCGACGAAGGCGTGGATCGTCGTCGTGCCGCCGGGCACCGCCGGATCCGGGTCGAGCCGGACCACCTCCAGGTGGGAGTGGGACGGCGCGGCGACCACGGCCGGCAGGGTGGACGCCTCGGGCGCGCCCGGCGCCGGGACCAGGGCCGGCAGGGTGGACGCCCCGGACGTGCCCGGCGCCGCGACGTCGACTGCGGGCCGCGGCTCCGGCCGCTGCTGCAGCGCCCAGGACGGGCCGGAGCCCAGGACGGCCACCGCGCAGCCCGCCGTCACCGCCGCGACCAGTCCGGCAGTGCCGGACCTCCGCTTCCTCACGCCGCTCCGTGCGCTGCCGCGCACTTCCCGGTGCTCCATGCCGCTCACCCTGCTCCCGTGCTCCGGGGGGCCCCGCCCGCGCGGGGCGCGGCCGCCCCCCGGGGGGCGCGCCCCCCGGGGGCGCGGGGGGGGACCCCCCCCCCGGGCGGCCCCCGCGCGGACCCCCCCCGCGG
>NZ_JBHWBZ010000011.1:134093-163707 GCF_042735475.1 Kitasatospora sp. NPDC059577
CCACCCGCGGATCGGGGCGCGGCCGGCCAGTGCCGGGGGCCCCCGGCGGCACCCCGTGCTCCCGGGCCCCGGCGGCCCGCGCCGGCGGGGCCCGCGTCCGCACCAGGGTGGCCGAGCCGCCGTCGGGCGAGCGTGGCAACCCGCCCGTCGTGCGCCCGAACGGAGGACACCGGCGGCTGCGGGGATCCACGGCTGTCCGGATCGGCGTGGAATGCAGGCGGGTTGAGTGAGCGTCAGGGGGCGAGGACCTGCCCGAGCCGGGTCGCGATCTGCTGCATCACCGGGACCAGCGAGGCGGCTCCGGCCTGCTCCTCCAGGGCCCGGATGCGGGCCTCCGGGCCGGAGACCGAGAGCGCGGTGGGCGTCGGCGCGCCCGGGACGGCGAGTGCGATGCAGCGGACGCCGATCTCCTGCTCCTGGTCGTCGACCACGTAGCCGCGTTCGCGTGCCTCGGCGAGCTGGCGCAGCAGCTCCTGCGGGTCGGTGACCGTGTACTCGGTGTGCGCCGCCAGCGGGTTGGGGCCGAGGACGGCGCGGGCCTCCTCCTCGGGCAGCTGGGCGAGCAGGGCCTTGCCGACGCCGGTGCAGTGCGGCTGCACCCGCCGGCCGACCTCGGTGAACATCCGCATCGAGCGGCGTGACTGCACCTGGCCGACGTAGACCACCTCGCCGCCCTCCAGCACCGCCAGGTTGGCGGTCTCGCCGGTGGCCTCCATGAGTTCGGCCAGGTAGGGGCGGGCCCAGCTGCCGAGGAGCCGGCCGGCGGTCTCGCCGAGGCGGATCAGTCGGGGGCCGAGGGTGTAGCGGCGGGCGGTGTCCTGGCGGACATAGCCCTGCTGGACGAGGGTACGAACCAGTCGGTGGATGGTCGGCATCGGGAGGCCGGAACTGGTGGAGAGTTCGCTGAGCGTGGCCACGCCGCCCGAGTCGGCCAGTGCCTCCAGGAGTTGGAAGGCGCGCTCGACGGACTGCACGCCGCCGCTCGCGCGGTCGGCGCCCGTCGTCGATGCTGTGTCGGGGGTCGCAACCACCGGCGTTCCCTTCGCTGTCGGGGAGGAGTAGAGTCCCGGCGACCTCATCAACAAACCGTTGAAATTCTGTATCGCGGAAACTAGTCTCCACCTTACAGAATCGAGCTCGCCGACAGGTGGGTATCGATCGAGGAAGTTCCCGAGGGGGCTCCCACCGGAGTTCCCTTCGCCAGGCTCAACCGTCTTAGGAGTGTCCTGCTCATGGCTGCAGATCAGGGGTCCTCCCCCAGCCTCCGGCCGGGGGTACCGCCAACCGCCTCCTCTCCTACCGCTCCGGTCGTCACCGTCGCCGGTCCGCGCGTCCACCGGGCGGAGGAGGTGCTCACTCCGGAGGCGGTCGCCTTCGTCGTCGGCCTCCACCGGGCCTTCGAGGGGCGACGGCAGGAACTCCTGGCCAGGCGGAAGGCCCGCCGCGCCGAGATCGCGGCAGCCGGCACGCTGGACTTCCTCCCCGGGACCGCCGACGTCCGGGCCGGTGACTGGAAGGTCGCCGAGGCGCCCCGCGCCCTCCAGGACCGCCGGGTCGAGATCACCGGTCCCACCGACCGCAAGATGGTCATCAACGCCCTCAACTCCGGGGCGCGGATCTGGCTCGCCGACTTCGAGGACGCCACCTCCCCGACCTGGGAGAACGTGGTCAGCGGCCAGATCAACCTGATCGACGCCTTCGAAGGCCGGATCGACTTCACCACGGCGGCCGGCAAGGGCTACACCCTCAAGCCCGCCGCCGAACTCGCCACCGTCGTGGTCCGCCCGCGCGGCTGGCACCTGGACGAGAACCACCTGCTCGTCGACGGCACCCCGGTCGCCGGTGCCTTCCTCGACTTCGGCCTCTACTTCTTCCACAACGCCGCCCGGCTGCTCGCCAAGGGCGCCGAGGACCCCAACTCCGGGCCCTACTTCTACCTGCCGAAGACCGAGAGCCACCTCGAAGCCCGGCTCTGGAACGACGTGTTCACCCACGCCCAGGCCGAACTCGGCATCCCGTACGGCACCGTCCGGGCCACCGTCCTGATCGAGACCATCACCGCCGCCTTCGAGATGGACGAGATCCTCTACGAGCTGCGCGACCACGCGGCCGGCCTCAACGCCGGGCGCTGGGACTACCTGTTCTCGATCGTCAAGAACTTCCGCGACGCCGGCGCGCACTACATCCTGCCGGACCGCAACAGCGTCACCATGGCCTCGCCGTTCATGGCCGCCTACACCCGGCTGCTGGTGCAGACCTGCCACAAGCGCGGCGCGCACGCGATCGGCGGCATGGCCGCGTTCATCCCCAGCCGCAAGGACCCCGAGGTCAACGCGGCCGCGCTGGAGAAGGTCAAGGCCGACAAGGACCGTGAGGCCGGCAACGGCTTCGACGGTTCCTGGGTCGCCCACCCCGACCTGGTGCCGGTCGCCCGGGCCTCCTTCGACGCGGTGCTCGGCGAGCGGACCGACCAGAAGGACGACCCCGGTCCGTCCGAGCCGGTCACCCCCGCCCAGCTGCTCGACATCGCCGGCGCCGGCGGCACCTGCACCCACGCGGGGCTGCACAACGCCGTCCAGGTCGGCATCCGCTACATCGAGGCGTGGCTGCGCGGAATGGGGGCGGTCGGCATCTTCAACATGATGGAGGACGCCGCCACCGCCGAGATCTCCCGCTCGCAGATCTGGCAGTGGATCCACAACGGGGTGGTGCTCGCCGACACCGGTGAGAAGGCCACCGCCGAGCTGGTCCGCACCCTGGTCGCCGCCGAACTGGCCGAACTCCTCGCCGAACTGGGTGAGGAGACCTACAGCACCGGCCGCTGGCGCGAGGCCGCCCGGCTCTTCGAACAGGTCGCCCTGGCCGAGGAGTTCGCGGACTTCCTGACCCTCCCCGCGCTGCCCCTGCTGGACTGAGCCCAACCTGGTCCGCCGCCGCCGTCGCCACCGCAGGCGCCTGCCGGGCTGTAGCACTCCGGCGGCCCGTTACTCCGTTCCGTACGGCGACGAATCCACCTGTCCTCTCGTCGCCGTACGGAACGGCCTTTTCCCCCTGAGGAGTTCACCCATGCCGCGCATCTTCTTCAACGGCCAGGCGATGGTCGGCGGCCCGTTCCACGCCAAGGTCGCCGACGCGCTGATCGGGCCCGTCCGGACCGCCCCCGGCTACCGCTTCTTCTCCATCGACCACAGCGGCGGCACGGACGTCTGCCCGGGGCTGCTGCCCGACCCGGCCGTCGACACCGCCATCGAGGGCGAGCTCTACGAAATCAGCCTGGAGCGGTTGCGGGACGTCGTCCTGCCCGGTGAGCCGCGTGAGCTGGAGCTGGGCGTGATCAAGCTGGAGGACGGCTCCGCGTGCTTCTCCATGCTGCTCGCCCGGGGCGAGGTCGAGCGCGGCGTCCACCGCGAGATCACCCACCACGGCGGCTGGCGCGCCTACCTCGCGACGATCGGGCGCGAGGCCTGAGGCCTGAGGCGCGAGGCGCGGGGATCGCGCCGGCGGGCGAACAGGTGACGGCGAACGAATGGCAGCTGACAACGTTCGCTATCTGTCATCTGTTCGCTGAAAGCCGTCAGCCGTCAGCCGTCAGCCGTCAGCCGCCGGCCCTCACCCTGGCCGTCAGCCGACGGCAGACGGCCGGGGTGCGACGGCGCCCGCCACCAGCCCGTCGCCCAGCGGGCTGCGCCCGTACAGCACCCGGCGGCCGTGCCGGTTGCGCTCCAGCAGCCCCGCCGCCGCGAGCGCGCCGAGGTGGCGGCTGACCGCGCCCGGGGTGACCCCGAGCCGCTGTGCCAGTTCCGTGGTGCTCGCCGGCGTCGCCAGCATCGTCAGCAGTCGCGCCCGTGGTGCCCCGATGAGTCCCTGCAGCGCCGCGTCCGCCCGCGTCGGCTGCCGCGTGCCCAGTCCCTCGGCCATGGTCGCCCTGCCGCGCGCCGGGTAGCAGACCAGCGGCGGCCCCGCCTGGGTGACGTCGGTCTGCGCGCCCAGCCCGAACAGGGTCGGGATCAGCACCAGCCCCCGCCCGGCGACGTCCACCGTGGTGCCCACCGCCTTGACGGCCGGGTTCGGGTCGACGAGCCGCAGCACCCCGGCGTGCCAGGTCAGCCTGGCGTCGAGGTCCGCGAACAGCCCTTCCGCCCCGCGTTCGGAGAGCATCCGCCCGCGGTAGGCGATGTCCGCCTCCAGTACCGATCGGGCGCGCGGCCACCAGGCAGGGGCGAGGCAGTGCGTCCAGTAGGCGTCCAGTGCCTGGGCCGCCCGGGCGGCCAGTGCCTCCGGGTGATCGATCAGCGCGGCCAGCACCGGTGGCAGCGGGCTCGGCTTCCCGCCGCCGCGGTACGCCTCCAGCACGTCGGACCGCACCACCTCCGCGGGGGTGGCTGCCAGTCGCGCCACCTCGGCCGCGAAGTCCGGGCGGGGGCCGAGCGGGCGCGGCGTGAGGAAGTCCGGCACGAAGCCGACGGGCGCGATCATCGACTCCAGCAGCGCGGTGTCCAGCGTCTCGTAGCGGTCCTGCCAGCGGGCGATCCACGGCTGCTGCTCGGGGTAGCGGCCCGGCGAGCGGCGGGCGCGCAGGCTCAACACCGCCTCCTGCAGGGCGGAGTAGCCGAACCAGGTGGCGGCGAGGTCGTCGACGCCCAGGTGGAACTCGAACATTGACCGTAACGGTAAAGGAATTCCGCCGATCGCAAAACACCGGTGTCCTTCTGCCATGTCCTCCACCGCCGTGCGTCCGCCCAGTTCCGGACGCCTCCTCCGTCATGACCCGTTGGTCCGCAGGCTCGCCCTGATGGGCCTGGTGACCAACCTCGGCAACGGGCTGTTCGTGACGGTGAGCGTGCTGTTCCTCACCCGTTCCGTCGGTCTGACGCCGGGTCGGATCGCGCTCGGGCTCACGGCGGCCGGTGTCTGCGGGGTGTTCGCCGGGTTGCCGGTCGGACGGCTCGCCGACCGGGTCGGCAGCAAGCGGTTGCTGCTCGTGGTCGGGCCGCTCGAGGCGCTGGCCGTCCTCGGGTACGCCTGGGTGCACTCCTTCGCGGCCTTCGTGGTCCTGGCCTGCGTGGCGACGGTGCTGGAGCGGGGCGCCGCGGCGGTGCGCAGCGCGTTGATCGCCCGGGTGCTCCCGGCGGGGAACCAGGTCCACTCGCGGGCGCTGCTGCGATCGGTGTCGAACGCCGGCCTGGTGGTCGGCTCCGGTGGCGCGGCTCTGGCCCTGCAGGCCGACAGCTACGCCGGGTACGTCGCCGTGATGGTCCTGGACGCGGTCAGCTTCCTCGGTTCCACGGCGCTCCTGGCCGGGCTTCCGGCAGGTGGACTGATGGATCGTCAGAGTGTCGGCGCGGAAGGGGGGAAGGAGGGGCGGGGAGTCGCCCTGCGGGACCGCCGCTATCTGCTCGTGGCCGCCCTGCATGCCGTCCTGGAGCTCCAACTCGCGGTGCTCACCGTGGGGATACCGCTGTGGATCGTGCTGGGGACGGACGCGCCCCCGGCCGTGGTCGCCGCCGTCAGCGTGGTCAACTGCCTGCTGGTGGTGGTGTTCCAGGTTCGGGCGAGCCGGGGCGTCGTGGACGTTCCGACGGCGGCGCGGGCCTGCCTGCGGGGCGCGCTGCTGCTGACCGGTGGCTGTCTGCTCTACGCGACCGCCCACTGGGGCCCGGCCGCGGTCGCCACGGTGGCGGTCCTCGTCGGCGCACTGGTCCACAGCCTGGGCGAGCTGCTCACCTCGGCCGGCGGCTGGACGCTGAGCCTGGACCTGGCCGACCCGCGGTCCCACGGCGAGTACCAGGGCGTCTTCATGAGCGGCCAGGCGGCGGCCCATGTGATCGGCCCACTGGTGATCGGCCTGACGGTCGTCGACCACGGCGCCCTCGGCTGGGCGGTCCTCGGCGCCCTCTTCGCGGTCGCGGGCGCCGCGCTCCCGGCGGCCGTCGCCGGTGCCGCCCGGCCGGCCGGCACCCGGGCCCTGCCGGGCTGATCCCGTCGGGCGGCCGGGCCTCGGAGCCTCGGAGTCGTCGGGCCGTCAGGCCGTCGGGCCGTCGAGCCTCCGAGCCGTCGAGGAACTGATCTTCGAGGGGCCCCTTCCCCACGGGGGTGGGAGCGGGCCCTTCGTCGGGCGCGCCACTGCCCCGGACCCTCGCCGTGGGTCCGGGGCAGCGGTCCGCGCACCCGCCTCGGCGTGCGCGGAGCCCGGGGGCGCACCGTCCCTGGGCGCCCCCGGAGTCTGTGGTCCGCCTGAGTGGGGGTCAGACCGGCCGGGACGCCAGCTCCCTGGCGGCGCGGGCGCAGTCGCGCGCGATCCGGTCCTCGTTGACGGTGGTGAGCCGGCCCTTCTCGACGACGGCGTTGCCGTTGACGAACAGCACCGACAGCGGCGGCAGCGCGCCGAAGGTGAGCGCGGCGACCGGGTCGGCGATGGAGGAGTGCATGACGCCGTCGATCTTCCACAGGGCCAGGTCGGCGAGCTTGCCGGTCTCGATCGAGCCGATCTCGTCCTGCCGGCCGAGCACCCGGGCGCCGCCCATGGTGCCGAGGCGCAGCGCCTGCCGTCCGGTGAGGGCGGTGGGGGAGCCGTGCAGTCGGTTGATCAGCAGGGCGTTGCGCAGTTCGGTGCCGAGCTCGCCGGACTCGTTGGAGGCGGTGCCGTCGACGCCGAGGCCGACCGGGACGCCGGCCCGGAGCATGTCGGGCACGCGGGCGATGCCGGCGGCGAGACGGGCGTTGGAGGACGGGCAGTGGGCGACGCCGGTGCCGGTCTCGGCGAACTTGGCGATGTCGGAGTCGTTCATGTGGACGCAGTGCGCCATCCAGACGTCTTCGCCGAGCCAGCCGACCGACTCGAAGTAGTCGGTCGGGCCCATGCCGAACAGTTCCTTGCAGAACTGCTCCTCCTCGGCGGTCTCGGAGCCGTGGGTGTGCAGCCGGACGCCCTTGCGGCGGGCGAGTTCGGCGGACTGGCGGAGGAGGTCGGTGGAGACCGAGAAGGGCGAGCAGGGCGCGATGGCGACGTGCAGCATCGAGCCGAACGAGGAGTCGTGGTAGCGGTCGACGGCGGCCTCGGAGGCGGCCAGGATGTCGTCCAGCTCCTCGACGGCGTGGTCCGGCGGGAGGCCGCCGTCCTTCTTGCTGCGGTCCATGGAGCCGCGCAGCGCGGTGAACCGCAGGCCGAGTTCCCGGACGGCCTCGATGGAGGCGCCGAGGATGTCGCCGCCGTCCTTCGGGAAGACGTAGTGGTGGTCGGAGGCGGTGGTGCAGCCGGACTTGAGCAGCGCGGCGGCGGAGCCCTGGCTGGCGGCGTGGACGAGCTTGTCGTCGATCCGGGCCCAGGTCGGGTAGAGGGCGACCAGCCAGTCGAACAGGATGTCGTCCTGGGCGAGGCCGCGGGTGATCCACTGGTAGAAGTGGTGGTGGGTGTTGACCAGGCCGGGGGTGACGAGGTGGCCCTCGCCGTTGATCCGGCGTACGACGTTGTCCAGCCACGCCGGGGCGGGGCCGTCGCCGACCGCCTCGATCGTGTTGCCGAGGATGACCACGTGGCCGCGGGCGTACTCGGTGTCGTTCGCGTCGACGGTGGCGATCGCGACGTTCTCGATCACGATCCGCTGGTCGGCGGGCGGGGGCTGGACTGCCATGGTGTCACTCCTAGGGGGAGGGCCGGGAGGAGTGCGTGCCACCGAGGGGGCGCACTCCTCCCGGACCGGTCAGGACGGTGTCGCCGTCGGCACCGTCGCGCCGGAACCCTGGCCGGATCTGGACCGGCGGGCGGTTCCGACGTGGTGGAAGAGCAGGTTGAGCAGGACGGCCATCACGCAGCCGGCCGAGATCCCCGAGTGCATCAGGGTACGGACGGCCTCCGGGAAGGAGTCGTAGAACGTGGGCACGGCGATCGGGATGATGCCGACGCCGAGCGAGACCGACACCAGGATGGTGTGGGAGCCGGACTCCATGCCGGCCTCCGCGAGGGTGCGGATGCCGCTGGCCGCGACCGTGCCGAAGAGCACGATCCCGGCGCCGCCGAGGACGGGTTGCGGCACCAGGGAGACGACCGAGCCCAGTACGGGGAACAGCCCGAGCAGGACCAGGATGCCTCCGCCGGCCGCGACCACGAAGCGGCTGCGGATCTTCGTCAGCGCCACCAGCCCGATGTTCTGGGCGAAGGCGCTGGCGGCGAAGCCGTTGAAGACGGGGCTGAGCGCGGTGGCCAGGCCGTCGGCCCGCAGGCCGGCGGCGAGCGTGGGCTCGTCCGCCTCGCGGTCGACGATCTTGCCGAGCGCGAGCATGTCGGCGGTGGACTCGGTCATCGAGACCACCATGACGATGCAGAGCGAGACGATCGCGGCCGCGTCGAACACGGGCGCGCCGAAGTGGAACGGGGAGGGGAGCGCGAAGACCTTCGCGTCCCGGACCGCGCCGAAGTCGGTCAGCCCCAGCGGGAAGGCGATCAGGGTGCCGATCGCCAGACCGATGAGCAGGGACATCTGCTGCCAGAAGCCGCGCAGCAGACGGTTGCAGAGCACCACCGCGACGAGGGTGATCGCGGCGAGGCCGATGGCCCGCATGGAGCCGTACCCGGGGGCGCCCGGCGAGCCGCCGCGCGCCCAGTTGACCGCCACCGGGAGCAGGGACACCCCGATGAGGGTGATCACGGTGCCCTGGACGACCGGGGGGAAGAACCGGATGAGCTTGCAGAAGTACGGCGCCGCGAGGAAGCACAGGGCCCCCGCGACGATCACCGCTCCGAAGATCACCGGGAGGGCGTCCTTCGGTCCCCCCGTCCTCTCGATGGAGCTCTTGGCGATGGCGATCATGGGCGCGACCCCCGCGAAGGAGACGCCGTTCACGAACGGCAGTCGCGCGCCGATCTTCCAGACGCCGAGGGTCTGGAGGAGGGTGGCCAGTCCGGCGGTGAACAGGCTGGCCGAGATGAGCAGGGCGAGTTCGCCGGGGGAGAGCCCGACGCCGGCGCCGACGATGAGCGGGGGTGCGACGACTCCCGCGTACATCGCGGCGACGTGCTGGAGTCCGGTGGTGAACAGCTTCACCGGGGGCAGCAACTCGTCCACGGGGTGGGGCGCGGGCCCGGACGGCTCACCGGGGAGGTGGGCCGGTGCGCCGTCCGGGCCGTGCGTTCTTTCCGGGGTGGAACCGCCGTCTGTACTGCTGGTGTTGCTGGGTGCCATGTCGAGCCCCTCTTGTGCCCGTGGCTCCCGGCGCGCCCGTGGCGCTGGAGACCCCCCGAGGACGGGACGGCGGAGCAAGGATTCCTCGGGGCGCTTCTCCAGTGCCCCGGGCCGGCCGCCGCGAGGCAGACACGAACTCCGGTGGGTGGGGGTGGAGAAACAGGTAGTGCGGGTGGTGCGGGTGGTGCGGCCCGCCCGGACTCGACCGGCCCGCGGGGGCCGGAGGGTGCGGCGATTCGGGGCGGAGTCCACGGTGGTGGGGGAGGTCAGGCGACCGGGATGACCGGGATGACGCCCTCGCGGTGCACGGTGCCCTCGATCAGGCCGTACATCCGGTCCGCGGCGTAGTAGACCTCGTTCTCGTTCTTGAGGCCGAAGGGCTCCAGGTCGACGAGGAAGTGGTGCTTGTTGGGCAGTTCGAGGCGTACCTCGTCCACCTCGGCGCGGTTGTTGAGGACCCGGGTGCCCATCGCGTGCAGGGTCTGCTGCAGCGAGTAGGAGTAGGTCTCGGCGAACGCCTCCAGCATGTGGCGCTTCACGTGGGCGTAGGAGCGGTTCCAGTTGGGCTGGGCCTCGCCGTCCCGGCCGCTGTAGCCGTATTTCCAGCGGGCGGTGACCTGGGTGGCGAGGATGCGGTCGTACGCCTCCTGCAGGGTGGTGTACTTGTCCTTGATGTAGCCCCAGAACTCCGAGTTGGTGGAGTTCATCACCACGAGGTCCTTCAGGCCGGAGATGACCCGGACGGTCTCGCCGTCGTAGCTGATCTCGGTGGTGCGGACCTCCTGGCCGGTGCGGACGAAGGAGTGGCCGACCTCCTCCGAGCCGATGAATCGGGCCGAGCTGTCCGGCGTCCTGATCCGGTCCCAGGAGTACTCCTCGATCCGGATCCGGGCGCCGTGCACGACACCGCGCTCGGTGTTGTCGACGAAGTGGCGCGCCAGGACGATGCCGAAGGCCTCGGCCGACTCGATGCCGTACTCCTTGGCGAAGGCGTAGACGGTGTTCTTGGTGGTGTCGGTGGGGAGGCAGTTGGCGTTGGACCCGGTGAGGTGGACGTCCTCGAACTCACCCTGGAGGGAGACCGAGACGTTCAGGTCCTTGATCTCGTGCCGGGTGGAGTCGCGGGAGATCCGGACGATGCGGTTCTCCGCCTTGCCGTACTGGTTCTGACCGAGCACGTGGGCCATGACGGGGCTCCTAGAGCTTCCAGGTCGGTCTACTAGCTTCCGCGGTAGACCGAGTATCCGAACGGGTTGAGCAGCAGCGGCACGTGGTAGTGGTGCTGTTCGGGCGCGACCGTGAAGACGATCGAGACCTCGGGGAAGAACGGCGGCTCGGCGGACCCGGACGCGTGGTAGGCGCCGGTGTCGAAGAGCAGCCGGACGACCGAGCCCGCCTCCACGGCCGGCAGGTCCTTGACCCGGCCGTCGGAGTCCGTGGCGGAGGTGCCGAGCACCTGCCAGCCACCCTCGGTGTGCAGTGCGAGCTCGACCGGGACGCCTTCGGCCGGGCGGCCGAGGCTGGTGTCGAGCACGTGGGTGGAGATGCCAGTCATGGGTGAAGTGACCTAACTGATGGCAGAGGTGATGGTGCGTCAGTTCTCCGGCGAGGCGGCCGCGGGGTGCGGGTGGGACCGCATCCGACGGTACGCCAGGGAGGGGGTCAGGAGCCGTCGAGCAGGCGGCCGAGGCGAATGTCGTTGATCTTGCGCAGCTCCCCGCGGACGATCTCCGCCTCGGTGGCGGCGTCGTTGGGGTGGCGCTCGCGCAGGGCGGCGAGCATGCCGGCCGCGGTACGGCCGGTCGCGCAGATCAGGAACACGTGGCCGAACTTCGCCTCGTAGGCGGCGTTGGCTTCGCCCAGTTCGTCGAGGACGGCCCGGTCCACGCCCCGGATGCCGGCCTGTTCGCGCTCGGAGGTGGCGTCGCCGCTCCTGGGCTTGCCGATCCGGGCGTGGCCGGCCATCGCGTCGCGCAGGTCGTCGGCCGTCAGCGACGCCGTGGCCGCCGCGTTGGCGGCGAGCAGGGACTCGCGGTCGGCCCAGGGCCGGGCCTGCGCGACCGCGGCGGCCCACCGGGGGCTGGAGCATACCTCCAGCAGGATCGCTTCCAGCTCGGCGGCATCGGCCGCGGCCAGGGCGTCAAGGGTGTGGGGGTGGTTGGTCACGGGTGGACCTCCTGAAGAGTGGTGCCACCCGGAAAAGCTAGATCGACCCCACCCGGTCGTCAACACTTTGTTGAACGGTTGGTGGTTACGTTTTGAACCGGCCCGCGATGCCGGGCCCTTTCGTGTGCGATTCGCCAAGTGTGCCCCGCCGCAGGCCGATCCGGACTGGCCGAAGCCGCGTCCGGACCGGGCCGAACCGGCGGGGTCACCCGTTCGGAAGCCCCCGCAGGGGCTCCTCAGGAGGACTTCGAGCCGTCCTGGCGGTTGAGGTAGTTGTACACCGTGAAGCGGCTGACGCCCAGGGCCGAGGCGACCGTCTCGACGCCGTGGCGGACGGTGAAGGCGCCGCGCTCCTCCAGCAGGGCGACGACCCGCTG
The DNA here is from genome assembly GCF_042735475.1 of Kitasatospora sp. NPDC059577. Classification (NCBI taxonomy): domain Bacteria; kingdom Bacillati; phylum Actinomycetota; class Actinomycetes; order Kitasatosporales; family Streptomycetaceae; genus Kitasatospora; species Kitasatospora sp. NPDC059577. The sequence continues at coordinate 145,816 of NZ_JBHWBZ010000011.1, forward strand.
CTTCTCCAGCCGGTCCAGCTCGGCCAGCGGGCGGCCGTCGAACTGTCGGGTCATCTCGGCCAGCAGCCGGTCCAGCGCGCTGCTCAGGTGCGGCAGCCGGACGGCCAGGGCCGGCACGCCCTCCCACTCCAGGACGACGTCCTCGACCTTCGCCTCGTCCAGCGGGACGGGCGTCGCGCCGACCGCGTCCAGCAGCGGCTTCACCGCCGCGGCGAGCGGGTGTTCCACGTGCTCGGTCACGGCGCACCGCCCTCCTCGTCCAGGACGCTGACCTGGACCGAGATGCGGGTCGCCCCGGCGTCCAGGGTCTCCCGGAGCAGCTTGGTCACCGCGTCGAGGACCTGCTGGGCCTCGCCCTCGGCGCCGGTCCCGAAGGGGCCGACCGACACGGCCAGGCCGGCCTCGTCGACCACCTGGCGGGCCGCCGCGGCGTGCTCCGGGAACGTGTCCAGTTCGAACGGTTCTGTCGTGAACTCCACCATCAATCGCACGGGATCACTGTATCGAGCGGGGGTGCGGACGGGCAGGGGCCGGGCGATCGAACAGTCGGGGCCGGGCAGGTGGGGCGCCCTCCGGGCATCTTCAACAAAATGTTGCGACTCCCTTGACACCCGCTTCGCCGGCCGGAGATGCTTCCACCACGCAGAATCCCTCTTCCGGATCGTGGAAGTTGCGGATGACGGAAGAGAGATGAGAGGTGATGGACGTGACGGCCGCTGCCAAGCACCACTACACGGTCAACCTGTCGATCCTGTTCGGCGAGCTGCCCCTCCTGGAGCGCCCCGCCGCAGCCGCCGCGGCCGGCTTCACCGCCGCCGAACTCTGGTGGCCCTTCGGTGAGGAGCACGACCCCTCCGGGGCCGAGCTGGACGCGCTCCGCAAGGCGTTCACCGACGCCGGGGTCCGGCTCACCGGCCTCAACTTCCTGGACGACCTGAGCAGGGGCGCCCGCGGCACCGTCTCGGTGCCGTCCGAGCGGGACCGCTTCCGGGCCAACGTCCCGGTCGCCGCGGAACTCGCCGGCTCACTCGGCGCCAAGGCGCTCAACGCCCTGTACGGAAACCGGGTCGAGGGCGTCGAGCCCGCCGAGCAGGACGCGCTCGCACTGGAGAACCTGGTCCTCGCGGCGAAGGCCGCGCACGGGATCGGCGCGGTCCTGCTGATCGAGGCCCTGAACGGGGTCGAGTCCCCGGACTACCCGCTGGTCTCCGCCGCGGCCGCGGTCGAGGTGGTGGACAAGGTCAACGCCGCCACCGGCCTGGGCAACGCCCGGTTCCTGTGCGACCTCTACCACCTGGCCAAGAACGGCGAGGACCTGGCCCGGGTCATCGACACCCACGCCGACCGCATCGGCCACGTGCAGATCGCCGACGACCCGGGCCGCAACGAGCCCGGCACCGGCGACCTCGACTTCGAGGACCTGTTCGCCCGGCTCACCGCCGCCGGCTACACCGGCCCGATCGGCCTGGAGTACCGCCCCTCCACCGGCGTCAGCGCCGACAGCTTCGGGTGGCTGCCGCGCGAGCTGCGCGCGGCCGAGTAGCGCCGCCGAGCAGTACCGCCGAGCAGCGCGGCCGGCCGGGCGATGTCCGGCCGGGCAGGCGCGCCGCCGACCCACCCGACCTCCCACCCCGCACACGTAAGGAACTCGACGCGATGAGCCGCAAGATCGCCTTCATCGGCCTCGGCATCATGGGCAGCCCGATGGCCGCCAACCTGGTCAAGGCCGGCCACCACGTCACCGGCTTCAACCTCACCCGGCCGCAGATCGACGCCCTGGTCGCGGCCGGCGGCCACGGCGCCGGCTCCATCGCGGAGGCCGTGAAGGACGCCGAGGTCGTCATCACCATGGTCCCGGCCGACCCGCAGGTCGAGCAGGTCATCCTGGGCGAGGGCGGCGTGCTGGAGAACGCCGCGCCCGGCACCCTGGTGATCGACATGTCCTCGATCACCCCGCAGACCTCGATCAGGGTCGAGGCGGCCGCCAAGGAGAAGGGCGTCCGGACGCTGGACGCGCCGGTCTCCGGCGGCGAGGCCGGCGCCGTCGAGGCCGTGCTGTCGATCATGGTCGGCGGTGCCGCCGAGGACTTCGCCGAGGCCAAGCCGCTGTTCGACGCGCTGGGCACCACGGTCGTCCACGTCGGCCCGGCCGGCGCCGGCCAGACCGTCAAGGCCGCCAACCAGCTGATCGTCGCCGTCAACATCCAGGTGCTGGCCGAGGCCGTGGTGTTCCTGGAGAACGCCGGCGTCGACCTGCGGGCCGCGCTGGACGTGCTCGGCGGCGGCCTGGCCGGCTCGACCGTGCTCAACCGCAAGAAGGCGAACATGCTGGACCGAGAGTTCGCCCCGGGCTTCCGGATCGACCTGCACCACAAGGACATGGGCATCGTCACCGACGCCGCCCGCGCCGTGGGCGCCGCGCTGCCGGTCGGCGCCGTGGTGGCCCAGCTGGTCGCCTCCGCCCGGGCCAACGGCGACGGCTCCCTCGACCACTCGGCGCTGCTGCGCGGCGTCGAGCGGCTCTCCGGCCGCGAGGTCGCGTAACACCGCCGGGGGCACCCGCGCGGAGCCCCCGGCCCACGAACTCCTCCTGGCGGCGTGTACCCATCCGGTCGTGCCCGCGCCGCCAGGAGGTCCGACCCGACCGGCGCGCGGGCAGGGGCTCATCCGCCCGCCCGCCGGTCGATCCAGCCGGTGATGCGCACTCCCTCCCAGGGGGCACTTCGGTCGTGCCTGCGCGTCGCCTGGCCCCCTCCCCGCCGAGGGGAGCCCCCCGGTACGTCGGAAGCGGGACCGGTGGGGGTACTTCCCGGCCGAAGGCCGAGGGAGAACGGCGGGGAGGGGGTCGCACCCCACCCGGGAGGGGGTCGCACCCCACCCGGCAGGGGGCCGCACCCCACCCGGACCGCACCGTCCGGGGGCTCGCACCCCCGGAGCACCGGGCCCATGCTGGACGCACGTCGCAGAACCACCGCCACACCCGTACGGAAGCGAGGACCCCACGATGCTCCCCACCCCCCGCCAGGGCCATGTGGTCGTCGCCCCCGACAAGTTCAAGGGCAGCCTGGAGGGCGCCGAGGTGGCCGCCAGGATCGCGGCCGGCATCCGGCTCGCCGTGCCCGGCACCGAGGTGCGCGAGCTGCCCGTCGCCGACGGCGGCGAGGGCACCCTGGCCGCGGCCCTCGCGGCGGGCTTCGACCGGGTGCCGGCCAAGGTGGCCGGCCCGACCGGCCTGCCGGTGGACGCCGCGCTGGCCGTCCGGGGCGACACCGCCGTGGTCGAGCTGGCACAGTCCTCCGGACTCGCCCGGCTGCCCGGCGGCCGGACCGCCCCGCTCGCGGCCGGGTCCTACGGCGTCGGCCAGCTGATCGCCCGGGCCGTCTCGCTCGGCGTCGAGCGGATCGTGCTGGGGCTCGGCGGCAGCGCCTGCACCGACGGCGGCGCGGGCATGGTGCAGGCGCTCGGGGTGCGCCTGCGCGACGCCGACGGCGCCGAACTCCCGCCCGGCGGGGCCGCGCTGCGCCGGCTCGCGGAGATCGACCTCGGCCCGCTGGCCGACGCGCTGGGCGGCGTCGAGGTCGTGGTCGCCTGCGACGTGGACAACCCGCTGCTCGGGCCGCGCGGCGCCACCGCCGTCTACGGCCCGCAGAAGGGCGCCGACGGCGACGACCTGCTGGTCCTGGAGGAAGGGCTGACCAGGTTCGCCGACCTGGTCGCCGAGGCCACCGGACGGGACGTCCGGCAGGCCCCCGGGGCCGGCGCCGCCGGCGGGGTGGGCTTCGCCGCCCTCGCCCTGCTCGGCGCCACCATGCGACCCGGCATCGAGCTGCTGCTCGACCTGCTGGGCTTCGACGAGGCCGTGCGTGGGGCACGCCTCGTCGTGACCGGCGAGGGTTGCCTGGACGCGCAGACGCTCCACGGCAAGGCCCCCGCCGGAGTTGCCGCGGCGGCCGCCCGGGCGGGGGTTCGGGTGGCCGCCGTGGCGGGCCGGCTGGAGCTCGCCGAGCCCCAGTGGCGGGCCGCCGGCTTCACCGCCGCGATCGCGCTGACCGACCTGGCCGAGCAGCCGGGGGACAGCATGACCAAGGCCGCCGAGCTGGCCGAGGTCGCCGGACGGAAGCTGGCCGACGAACTGCTGGCGCGTTGAACCCTCGTACGTTCATCCATTGACGTTTTGTTGAAGGCGGGCCTAGGCTCCCGGCAATCCCTCGGCTCCTCCCCGCATACGGCCCCCTGCGAACCGCCCCGGGCCGCGCCCGGACCCACCCCCGACTCGCTCCCGACTCCCAGGTTCCGGAGGTCTCCCATGCCTTTCAGCCAGCCCACGGTGATCCGCTCCCGGCGGGTGGTCCTGCCCGACGGCGAGCGCCCCGCGGACGTGCTGATCCGGGACGGGAGGATCGAGCAGGTCGTCGCGCACGGCTCGCTCACCGTCGGCGACCGCGAACTCGCCGACCTCGGCGACACCGCTCTGCTGCCCGGCCTGGTCGACACCCACGTGCACGTCAACGAGCCCGGCCGCACCGAATGGGAGGGCTTCGCCACCGCCACCCGGGCCGCCGCGGCCGGCGGCGTCACCACGATCATCGACATGCCGCTCAACTCGATCCCGCCCACCACCACGGTGGAGGGGCTGCTGGTCAAGAGGAAGACCGCCGAGGGCCAGGCCTGGGTCGACCTCGGCTTCTGGGGCGGCGCCGTCCCCGGCAACGTCGCCGACCTCGAACCCCTGCACCGCGAAGGCGTGTTCGGCTTCAAGAGCTTCCTCGCCCCCTCCGGCGTGGACGAGTTCCCGCACGTCGAGGCCGCCGACCTGGAGGCCGCCCTGGCCGAGCAGGCCCGGATCGGGGCGCTGGCGATCATCCACGCCGAGGACCCGGCCGTCCTCGACGCCGCACCGCAGCAACCCGGCGTCCACTACCGGGACTTCCTGGCCTCCCGCCCCGCCGACGCGGAGACCGCGGCCGTCGCCCGGCTGCTCGACACCGCGCGGCGCACCGGCGCCCGGGTCCACATCCTGCACGTCTCCTCCGCCGCCGTCCTGCCGCTGCTGCGCAGGGCGCGCGAGGACGGCGTCCGGGTGACCGCCGAGACCTGTCCGCACTACCTGACCCTCGCGGCCGAGCAGGTGCCCGACGGCGACACCGCCTTCAAGTGCTGCCCGCCGATCCGCGACGAGTCCAACCGCGACGCGCTCTGGCAGGCCCTGGCGGACGGCGAGTTCATCGCCGTCGTCTCCGACCACTCGCCGTCCACCCCCGACCTCAAACTGCTGCCCGAGTACGGCGGCAGCGGGGACTTCGCGGCCGCCTGGGGCGGCATCGCCTCGCTGCAGCTCGGCCTGCCCGCCGTCTGGACCGAGGCCCGCCGCCGCGGCCACACCCTGTCCGACATCGTGCGCTGGATGTCCGCCGGACCGGCCGAACTGGTCGGCCTCACCGGCACCAAGGGCGCCATCGCGCCCGGCCACGACGCGGACCTGGTCGCGTTCGACCCCGACGGCGAGTTCGCCGTCCGGGCGAGCGGCCTGCACCACCGCAACCCGGTGACCCCGTACGCGGGCCGGACCCTCACCGGCGCGGTGCGCACCACCTGGCTGCGCGGCCGCGAGGTGGACACCGCGGCCCGCCCCTTCGGCCGGCAGCTCGCCCGGCCCGCCACCCGTACCACCACCCCGCCCGATCGCGCCTAAAGGAGAGTCAGTGACCACTGCCGACACCCCGAGTGCTCCCTTCACCGAGCTGGTCAACCTGGCCTCCCGACTGCTCGGCGCGGGCGTCGTCGCCACCAACGAGGACACCTTCGCGGACGCCGAGAACCTGCTGGTCGCCAAGCCGGCCGAGTTCCGTCCGCACACCTTCGGCCACAAGGGCCAGATCATGGACGGCTGGGAGTCCAAGCGCCGCCGCGGCGTCTCGGCCGGGCAGCCGCACCCCACCGACCAGGACCACGACTGGGCGATCGTCCGGCTCGGCGTCGGCGGTGTCGTCCGCGGCGTGATCGTGGACACCGCCCACTTCACCGGCAACTACCCGGAGTCCGGCTCCGTCGAGGCCGCGTCCGTCCCCGGCCACCCCTCGCCCGCGGAGCTGCAGGACGCCGAGTGGACCACGCTCGTGCCGCGCACCCCGCTGCGCGGGAACACCGCCCACGAGTTCGCCGTCGAGGACGCCACCCGGTACACCCACGTACGGCTGAACATCTTCCCGGACGGCGGCGTCGCCCGCCTGCGGGTGCACGGCGAGGTGCTGCCCGACCCGCGCGAACTGGACGGCCTCACCTTCGACCTGGCCGCCCAGGAGTACGGCGGCGTGGCCGAGGCGGCGTCCGACCGCTACTTCTCCTCCCCGCACAACCTGAACGCTCCCGGTCGCGCCTCCGTCATGGGCGAGGGCTGGGAGACCCGGCGTCGGCGCGACAAGGCCAACGACTGGGTGCAGATCGCCCTGGCCGGGGGCGGCGAGGTCCTGGCCGCCGAGGTGGACACCACCCACTTCGTCGCCAACGCCCCCGGCTGGGCCGACCTGATCGGCTTCGACGCCTCGACCGGGGTCGATCCGGCCGACGGCGAGTGGTTCGAGCTCCTTCCGCGCACCAGGCTCCAGCCCGACACCCGGCACCGCTTCCGGCTCGACGCCGGCCGCCCGGTGACCCACGTGCGGATCAACGTCTACCCGGACGGCGGGCTCGCCCGCCTCCGGCTCACCGGCCGCCTCACCGAGGCCGGCCGCGCGGCCCTCGCGCTGCGCTGGTTCGACGCCGTCCCGGCCGCCGAGGCCGCCGCGGCCCTCACCGGGGCCGGGCTGACCGCGGACGAGGCCGCCGCGCTGACCGCCGCCCGCCCGCTGGCGGACCCGGCCGCGGCCCGCGCCGCCGTCGCGGCGCTCCGCCCGGCCGACGGCCCTGACGGCGAGCACTCCTCCCGCCGCCGCTCGGCCGTCTGGCGCCTGCTCGGCGTCTGAGGCCCGCCCGGCGTCGCGGCCACCGACCCGACGGACCGTCAGAACACCCTTCACGCACCGCTCTTATCGACACCTGAAGGACCCTCCATGTCCAAGATCCTGACCACGGAGTCCGGCGCCCCGGTCGCCGACAACCAGAACTCGGCCTCGGCCGGCGAGTACGGCCCGCTGCTGATCCAGGACCAGCAGCTGCTGGAGAAGCTGGCCCGGTTCAACCGCGAGCGCATCCCGGAGCGCGTGGTGCACGCCCGCGGCTCCGGCGCGTACGGCTACTTCGAGGTCACCGACGAGGTCTCGCAGTACACCCGGGCGGACTTCCTCTCCGAGGTCGGCAAGCGCACCGAGGTCTTCCTGCGCTTCTCCACCGTGGCCGGCAACCTGGGCGCCAGCGACGCGGTCCGCGACCCGCGCGGCTTCGCGCTGAAGTTCTACACGGGTGAGGGCAACTACGACCTCGTCGGCAACAACACCCCGGTGTTCTTCATCAAGGACCCGATCAAGTTCCCCGACTTCATCCACTCGCAGAAGCGCGACCCGTACACCGGCGTGCAGGAGGCGGACAACGTCTGGGACTTCTGGGCCCACTCGCCGGCCTCGACCCACCAGATCACCTGGCTGTTCGGCGACCGCGGCATCCCGGCCTCCTACCGCCACATGAACGGCTACGGCTCGCACACCTACCAGTGGGTCAACGCCGCCGGCGACGCCTACTGGGTGAAGTACCACTTCAAGACCAACCAGGGCGTCCGCTCCCTGGACGGCGGCCAGGCCGCCGAGGTGGTCGGCGCCGACGCCGACTCGCACCAGCGCGACCTGCACCAGGCCATCGAGCGCGGGGTCTTCCCGTCCTGGACCCTCCACGTCCAGCTGATGCCGGTCGCCGAGGCCGCCGACTACCGCTTCAACCCCTTCGACCTCACCAAGGTGTGGCCGCACGCCGACTACCCGCTGGTCAAGGTCGGCCGCCTGGTGCTCAACAAGAACCCGGAGAACGTCTTCGCCGACGTCGAGCAGTCCGCGTTCTCGCCGAACAACTTCGTGCCCGGCATCGGCCCCTCCCCGGACAAGATGCTCCAGGGTCGCCTGTTCGCCTACGCCGACGCCCAGCGCTACCGCCTCGGCGTCAACCACACCCTGCTGCCGGTGAACGCCCCGCGCGCCACCGCGGCGAACAACTACGGCCGGGACGGCCTGATGGCCGTCAACACCGCCGGCCGCGGCAAGAACTACGAGCCCAACTCGTACGACGGCCCGGCCCAGACCGACAGCGCGCTCGCCGCGCCGGTCAAGGTCGAGGGCCACACCGGCACCTACACCACGCCGGCCCACAGCAAGGACGACGACTTCTTCCAGGCCGGTGAGCTCTACCGGCTGATGTCGGCCGGCGAGAAGACCCGCCTGATCGACAACATCGCGGGCTTCCTGGCGCAGGTGACCCGCGACGACATCGTCGAGAAGAACCTCGCCCACTTCCACGCCGCGGACGAGGAGTACGGCGCCCGGCTGGCGGCGGCCGTCGCCAAGCTGCGTGCGGGCGAGGAGAGCTGACCCCACCTCACTGAACCCTCGCGGACCGCGGCACCCGCAGGCCGCACCGCTTGCGGACCGCGCCGTCCGCAGGCCGCACCACCCGCGGACCGCACCACCCGCACGGCTGTCGGGCCCGCACCCGGCGGCCCCGCGACGGGCCTCTCCCCCCTGGGCAGTGGGGGAGGGGCCCGTCGCGGCGTCCGGGGTGGCCGCGCCGGCGGACCGCGGTCGCCGACCGTACCGGCCGGGCCGCGTCCGTCCGGGTCGACCGGAGGTTGCTCCACGGAATGTTCACGGATATTCACGGACGGCAGTCGCCGGAGCCACCGGGTCGATAGGCTGGTGCGTGCCCGCGGTCGCTCCGTGGGGGGACATCGGAAGGGGACGACATGTCGACACCAGCCCCGGGTCGTCACGCCGCGCTGGACCAGGGCCCCACGGGCCCGTTCACCTCCCTGCAGCACGCCCTCAGACTGCTGGAGGCGGTCGACCGCCACCCCGACGGCGCCACCCTGGTGGGCCTCGCGCGGGAGACCTCGCTCGGGCTGCCCACCGTGCGGCGGCTCGCGGAGATCCTGGAGATCGAGGGCTACCTCCAGTGCCAGGACGGCGGTTGGGTGCTCGGCGGCACCTTCGCCCTGCTCGGACAGCACAACCGCGAGCAGCTGGTCAAGGCCCGTCTCAACCGCAAACTCGCCGAACTCCGGGACGAGTTGGGTGCCGCGGTGTACTTCACCCGTTACCACGACGGCGAGTTGTCGGTGGAGGCGGTCTCGGCGGCCGACTACGCGCCGGCGGTGCAGGAGTGGGTGGACTTCCGGGCCACCGCGCACGCCAGTGCGATCGGCAAGTGTCTGCTCGGCCAGCTGGACGCGGACGCCCGACGCGACCACCTCTCCCGGCACCCGGTCGCCCGGCTCACCTCCCGCACGGTCACCGACGCCGACCAGCTGATGCACCGGCTGGAGCGGCAGCCGGCCACCGTGCCGGTGCTGGACATCCAGGAGTACGCGCTGGGCACGGTGTGCGCGGCCGTGCCGATCACGGCGGGCAGCACCGTCGGCTGCCTGGCCACCTCGATGCCGGTGGACAACATCCACAAGCTGAAGGCCGCCGCCGAGCTGTTGGCGGCGCGGGCGGCGCCGCTGATGCTGGCGATGGCGGTCTGACCGCACGGCAGTCCGCCCCGTGCAGAGCCCCGTCGGGATCCGGCGGGGCTCGCGCGTTTCCCGGGGTGGTCCGCGGTGCACATCACTTATTAGACTCGATGTCGATAAGGGTCGCCGAAACCCTTGTCCGCACAGCTACCCGCGAGTACGTTTCCCTGAGCCGAGCCGCCGCCCCCAGGTCAGGAGCGCCTGCCATGCCCCGTCCCACCCCCGTCCCCGCCCTCGCCGCCCCCGCCGCGCGCGTCCACGACAGCCTCGTCCTGGAGCCCCGGGACGTCCGCTTCGACTGGGCCGGGCTGCCGCTGCACTGGGTCCCGGACGAGCCGATGGCCACCCACATCCTCAACGTGCTGCACCTGCTGCTCCCCGAGGGCGAACGCTGGTTCGTCAAGGTGTTCAAGGAAGCGCTGCCGCTCGTGCGGGACGAGCAACTGCGCGAGGAGGTGCTCGGCTTCATCGGGCAGGAGGCCATCCACGCCGAGGCCCACCAGGAGGTCCTCGACCACCTCCTCGGCCAGGGGCTCGACCCCCGGCCCTACGTCCGGCAGGTCGCCTGGGTCTTCCAGCGCGTGCTCGGCGAGCGGCCCGGACTGTCCCCCGCCCGGCAGCGCGAAGCGCTCATCGAGCGGGTCGCCGCCATCGCGGCGATCGAGCACTACACCGCCTTCCTCGGCAACTGGATCCTCAACTCCCCGGGGCTGGACCGCGCCCAGGCCGACCCGACGATGCTCGACCTGCTGCGCTGGCACGGCGCCGAGGAGGTCGAGCACCGCAGCGTGGCCTTCGACCTGCTGGTCCACCTGGACCCGGGGTACGTGCGCCGGGTCCGCACCATGGCGGTCGCCGGCCCGCTCCTGGTCCGCCTCTGGGTGCGCGGGGTGCGGTTCCTGCTGGCCGCGGACCCGACGCTGGACGGGCGGCTGCGCCCGAGCTGGCGCGAGGCCTACCGGATCACCAGGCGCGGCCTGCTGCCCGACCCGGTCAAGTCGATCCGCTCCGGCCTGCGGTACCTCAAGCCCGGCTACCACCCGACCCTGGAAGGCTCCTCCAGCCAGGCCCTCGGCTACCTCGCCACCTCCCCGGCCGCCCGGGCCGCCGCCGGGACCGGCTGACGGGCGGCAGCGGACACCCGAACCCCGGTCACCCGCAGCCGGACCCGCCACCCGTCGCCCGCCACCCTCCCCCGACGCCAAGGACCCGCGGATGGACCTGCTCACCCCGCCCCCCGACCTCTACGGACGCCCCCGCGCGGACCGCTTCCTGCGCCGCCTCACCGCCTTCCAGGACCGCTACGTGCAGGCCCTCGGCGGCCCGTTGCTGCGCCGAAACCCCCGCCGCCCGCTCAGCCGGCCCACCCCGCGGCTGCAGCTGGTCGTCACCGCCCGCCGCCGACTCACCCCCGACGTCGTCGAGTTGAAGCTCACCGACCCCTCGGGCGGCCTGCTCCCGCCCTGGCAGCCCGGCGCCCACCTGCGCCTCCACCTGCCCTCCGGCCGCGAGCGCCACTACTCCCTCAGCGGCGACCCGGCCGACCGCGCCGCCTACCGCATCGCCGTCCGGCGGCTGCCCGGGGGCGGCGGCGGGTCCGTCGAGGTCCACGACACCCTGCACCCCGGCGCCCGCCTCACCGCCCGCCGCCCGCGCAACGGCTTCGCCTTCTGCGCCGAGCCCGCCGTCCTCCTGCTGGCCGGCGGCATCGGCATCACCCCGCTGCTCCCGATGGCCCGCGAGGCGCAGCGGCACGGACTGGACTGGCGCCTGGTGCACGTCGGCCGCAGTGCCGACACCCTCCCGTACACCGAGGAGCTGCGCGCCCTCGACCCGCACCGGGTGGTGCTGCGCACCGACGACGAGCACGGCGGCGTCCCCACCGGCGCCGAGCTGCTCGTCCACGCCCCGCGCGACGCCGCCGTCTACTGCTGCGGGCCGGCCCCGATGCTCACCGCCGTGCAGCGGGCGCTGGACGGCGGTCCGGCCGGGTCCGGCGGGCCGGCCGCCGCCCTGCACTTCGAGCGCTTCGGCGCCGCCCCGATCACCGGCGGCGCGCCCTTCGCCGTCCGCCTCGGCGGCGACGGACCGACCCTCGACGTCCCCGCCGACCGGTCCGCCCTGGACGTGCTGCGCGAGGCCCGCCCGGACCTCCCGTACTCCTGTCACCAGGGCTTCTGCGGCACCTGCGAGGTCCGTCTGCTGGCCGGCTCGCCCGATCACCGCGACCGCCGCCTCACGCCCGAGCAGCGTGCCACCGGTGCCCTGCTGCCCTGCGTCTCCCGGGCCGCCGAGGGTGAGACCCTCGTGCTCGACCTCTAGAAGGAGTCCCCGCCATGGCGAAAGCGACCCCCGCCTTCCGCTACACCGAGCGCGACCTCGACCGTTTCCGCGAGACCCAGCAACTCGCCTACGACTGCGCCGAGCAGGTCGCCGCCTGGATCGAACCCGGCGTCACCGAACGGCAGGCCACCGCCGAGCTGCGCCGCCGCCTGGTCGCCGCCGGGGTGCAGGACTTCTTCCACGTCCCCTTCGCCTGGTTCGGCGACCGCACGGCGTTCCGGCACTTCCACACCCCGCTGCAGTTCTTCGCCGGCAACCGCCGCCTGGAGGAGGGCATGCCGTACGTCCTGGACTGCGCGCCCGTCGTGGACGGCTACACCGCCGACATCGGTTACGGCGGCAAGGTGGGCGAGAACCGGATCTGGGACCGGCTCGCCGCCGACCTGAAGGTCTACCGCGAGCTGATCCTCGCCGAGGTCCGGGCCCGCAAGCCGCTCGACCAGGTGTACGCGGCCGTGGACGCGCAGCTCGCCGCGCACGGCTACGACAACCGCCACCAGGTCTACCCGGGCCGGGTGATCGGCCACCAGGTCACCCGCACGGTGACCCGCGGTCCGGCCGGGGTGAACGTCTTCGGCTTCGGTGTGCGCACCCTGCAGACCCTCGGCCGTGAGCTCGTCTCCGAGCGCCTGCACGGCCGTTCACCGCTCTGGGCGGACGGCCGGTCGTCCCGGCACGCGCCCACCCCGGGGCTGTGGGCGGTCGAGCCGCACATCGGATTCCGCGGCGTGGGTATCAAGTTCGAGGAACTACTGGTGGTCACCGAGGACGACGCCTACTGGCTCGACGACGACCTGCCCCACGTCCGCCGCTGGACCGGGACCGCCGAGCAGCCCGCGGCCGCCGACCAGCGCACCGCCGACCACTGCACCGCCGACCAGCGCACCGCCGACCAGCGCACCGCCACCGAGCCGACTGCCGAGCCGACCGCCCTGGAGGCCACCCGATGACGACCCCGACTCGCCGCCGGACCGTCCACTCCGGCGGTCTGCCGCTCGCCGTCTTCGAACAGGGCGACCCGGACGCCCCCACCGTCCTCCTCGTCCACGGCTACCCCGACACCCACACCGTCTGGGACGACGTCGCCGCCGACCTGGCCCGCGACCACCACGTGGTCCGCTACGACGTGCGCGGCGCCGGCGAGTCCGGCGTCCCCGCGGACCGCGCCGGCTACCGGCTGGAGCGGCTGGCCGAGGACCTGTTCGCGGTCGCCGACGCGGTCAGCCCGGACCGCCCGGTCCACCTGGTCGCCCACGACTGGGGCTCGGTCCAGTCCTGGGAGGCCGTCACCGCCCCCGGAGCCGGGCGCCGGATCGCCTCGTACACCACGATGTCCGGCCCCAGCCTCGACCACCTGGGGTTCTGGCTGCGCCACCGGCTGCGCCGCCCCACTCCCCGCCACCTGAAGCAGCTGCTGCACCAGGGCCTGCACTCCTGGTACATCACCGCCTTCCACCTGCCCTACCTCGCTCCCGGCGTCTGGCGCCTCGGCCTCGCCCGGGCCTGGCCGCGGGTGCTGCGCGACCTGGAGCACGTCGCCCCGCGGGCCGACCACCCGCAGCCCAGCCTGCGCCGCGACGCGGTCCGCGGCATCGAGCTGTACCGGGCCAACTTCCGCCCCACCATGGGCAGTCCGCGTGAGCGGCCGACCGAGGTGCCGGTCCAGCTGATCACCCTCACCCGGGACCGCTACGTCGGCACCTACCTCTCCGACGGCCTGGAGCGCTGGGTGCCCGACCTGACCCGCAGGACGCTGCACGCCGGCCACTGGTCGGCGCTGCTGGAGAAGGGAGCCATCGTGGCCGGCATGGTCCGCGAGTTCACCGCCCGCAACGAGCCCGGGGCCGAGGGCGGTTCCGCGCAGGACCGGCCCGCGCTGGACGACGGCCGGCTGGTGGTCGTCACCGGCGGCGGCAGCGGCATCGGACGGGCCACCGCGCTCGCCTTCGCCGAGGAGGGGGCCCGGGTCGTCGTCTGCGACCTCGACCTCGCGGCCGCCGAGCGGACCGCCGAACTCGCCTCGCTGATCGGCCCGTCGGCGCACGCCTACCGGGTGGACGTCTCCGACGGCGCGGCGGTGGAGGTCTTCGCGCAGACCGTCGCCGCCGAGCACGGGGTGCCCGACGTGGTGGTCAACAACGCGGGCATCGGCCACTCCGGAACCTTCCTGCAGACCACCGAGAAGGAGTGGCAGCGGGTCCTGGACGTCAACCTCTGGGGCGTGATCCACGGCTGCCGCGCCTTCGGCACGCTGATGGCCGACCGCGGCCAGGGCGGCCACATCGTCAACGTCTCCTCGGCCGCCGCCTACCTGCCCTCCAAGGCGCTCACCGCCTACGCCACCAGCAAGGCCGCGGTGTTCATGCTCTCCGACTGCCTGCGCGCCGAGTTCGTCGGCCACGGCATCGGCGTCTCCACCATCTGCCCGGGGATCGTCAACACCAACATCACCCGCACCTCCACCTTCTCCGCCACCACCGCCGACGAGCAGGCCGCCAAGCAGGCCCGCGCCGCCAAGCTCTACGCCCGCCGCGGCTTCCCCCCGGAGAAGGTCGCCGCCGCGATCCTCGGTGCCGTCCGCACCGGCAGGCCCATCGTCCCGGTCACCCCCGAGGCCAAGGTCGCCCGCTTCCTCTCCCGCCTCAGCCCGGGCCTGCTCCGCCTCGCAGCCCGCCTCAACGTCACCTGACCGGGTGAACATCGCCGAAACGGACCAGCGGGGCCTGTGATATCAGCTACGCTTGATTTTGATATAAGCAGTCCCCGCTCCGTTCCGGGAGGTCGACCATGACCCGTACCGTGATAGACGTCAACGACGAACTGCTCGCCGAGGCTGCCGGGATCTTCGGTACGACGACCAAGGTCGCCACTGTCAACGCCGCCCTTGAGGACGCGGTGAAGCGCCGCAAAGGCCAGGAGTTCCTCGACTGGCTCGCCGAGGGTGGGCTGCCGGATCTGACCGGGCCGGTGGACAAGGGTGAGTGAGCGTTTCCTCATCGACAAGTCGGCCTTCGCCCGCCATTCCAAGCCGCCGGTTCGAGCCCTGGTCGACCGGTTGTTCCGTGAGGGGCGGCTCGCGATCTGCGGTGCTGTCGAGCTTGAGATCATGCACAGCGCCCGGTCCAAGGCCGACGCCGACCGGATCCGGGAGGGCCTGCTGGGCTTCGACTGGCTGCCCACGCCCGACGAGGTGTGGGACCGGGCCATCGAGGTGCAGGCGCTCCTCACGGCCGAGGGCAACTGGCGGGCGCTCTCCGTGCCGGACCTCGTCATCGCGGCGACCGCCGAGCGGCACGGTGTCACCGTGCTCCACTACGACGGCGACTACGACATGATCGCCGCCGTCACCGGTCAGCCGACGGAGTGGGTCGTTCCGCCCGGCACCGCGGACTGAACACCGCCCGCGGCCCCGTCCGGGGCCTGTGAGAGCATCGAGGTCCATGGAGATGACAACTGCTCTGTGGTCCTTCGCCCTCGTCGTGGGGCTGCTCACCCTGACGCCCGGTCTGGACACCGCCCTGGTCCTGCGGACGTCCGCGCTGGCCGGGAGGCGCCAGGCCTGGGGGGTCGTGCTCGGGATCCAGACCGGCACGCTGATCTGGGGGACGCTCACCTCCGCGGGGGTGACGGCGCTGCTGACCGCCTCACAGGTGGCCTACGAGGTCCTGCGCTGGGCGGGCGCCGCCTACCTGGTGTGGATGGGCATCGGGATGCTGCGCGACCGGGGCGCCCCGGCGGCGGCCGAGGAGGAGCCGCAGGTCGGCGGGTTCCGGTACGGCTGGCGGCGGGGCACGCTGACCAACCTGCTGAACCCCAAGGTCGGGGTCTTCTACGTGGCGGTGCTGCCGCAGTTCATCCCGGCGGGCGTCCCGCACTTCGCCGCCGGCGTGGCACTGACCTGCGTCCACGTCGTCGAGGGCCTGCTCTGGTCGACGGTCCTGGTGGGCTTCGCCCGGGTGCTGCGCGGCTGGCTGCGCCGGCCGGCCGCGCGCAGGCTGATGGACCGGGTGACCGGCGCGGTCGTGGTGGGCTTCGGCGTGAAGCTGGCGGTGGGCGACTGAGCGGGCCGCTGACCGCCCCGCTGAGCGTGGGCCTGAGCGGGTGGCCGGTCAGGCGGACTGGCGGGCGAGCCGGGACAGCCCCTCCTGCAGTTCCTCGGCGTTCATGCAGACGTGTAGCTGGACGTCGGCGTTGAACCGGAGCCAGAACGGCTCGCAGGCGGTGACGACGGAGGCCTCGTCCGGGACGTCCAGGGCGAAGAGCATGGTCCGACGGCCGTTGCGGGCGAAGAAGTAGGCCGCCTCCGGCTTGAGTTGGCTCATGACCCCTTCCAGGGTCGGACCGACCGTGCCGTCCGCGATGAGCTTGTTGGAGGCTTCGGTGTCAAGGGTGACTTCCAGCAGGGCGCGCATGGTGCCCGCTCCTTTCCCGGGCTCGGGACGAGTCCGCACGTCCAGCGTCCCGCTGCCCCGGTGGCCGTGCAACGGCACGCTCAGGCGGCGTGGGTCCGCGACGGCCTCGACTGCGCCGCGGCGGTCTCCCGGTCGCCCTCCGCCGCCGGTGACACGTCGTGGTGGATCGGCCCGTCGCCGGCGCTCAGCGGCAGGCAGCTGCCGCCGCGCCGGTGGGCGATGATCTCGGCCGCGACCGAGACGGCCGTCTCCTCCGGGGTGCGCGCGCCCAGGTCGAGGCCGATGGGGGAGCGCAGCCGGGCGAGTTCGGCGCCGGTGAGGCCGGCCTCGCGCAGCTTCGCCAGACGGTCCCGGTGGGTGCGGCGCGAGCCCATCGCGCCGACGTAGCCGACCGGCAGCCGCAGGGCACGTTCCAGCAGCGGGATGTCGAACTTGGCGTCGTGGGTGAGCACGCAGAGCACGGTGCGCCCGTCGATCCGGCCGAGCTGGGAGTCCAGGTAGCGGTGCGGCCAGTCGACCACGACCTCGTCGGCCTCCGGGAAGCGGCGGGCGGTGGCGAAGACGGGCCGGGCGTCGCAGACGGTGACGTGGTAGCCGAGGAACCTGCCGATCCGCACCACCGCGGCGGCGAAGTCGATCGCGCCGAACACCAGCATCCGCGGCGCGGGCACGTAGGACTCGACGAAGCAGGTGACGGTGCCCTGCTCGTGTTCGTCGCAGGGGCGCCCGTCGAGGCCGAGGACGATCCGGCCGGTGCGTCCGGCGTCCAGCATGGCCCGGGCCTCCGCGACGATCGCCCGTTCCAGGGCGCCGACGGTGGACGGCCCGACGGACAGTGCTCCGGTGACGCCGTCGGCGGTGACCGCGAGGGTGGCGCCGACCAGTCCGCCGGGCCCGGCGATCACCCGCACCAGTGCCACCGGTGTGCCGGCGGCGATGTGCGCGATCCCGGTGTCCAGGCCGGTGTCGGCCCCGGGCACGACCGGCTGGACGAACACGTCGAGGACCCCGCCGCAGGTCAGCCCGACCGCGAAGGCGTCCTCGTCGCTGTACCCGAAGCGTTCCAGCACCGGTTCGCCGCTCGCGATCGCGGCCTGGCACAGCTCGTACACCGCGCCCTCGACGCAGCCGCCGGAGACGCTGCCGACCGCCTCCCCGTCCGCGTCGACGGCCAGGGCCGCGCCCGGGTCGCGCGGCGCGCTGCCGGAGACCCCGACGACGGTGGCCACGGCGAAGGCACGCCCGGCCGCGTGCCAGGCCTGCAGCTGCTCGGCGATGTCCTGCATGGCGGTGGCTCCTTACACGGTTTCGACAGTAGCGGGGACGCCGCCGTACGGGAAACGATCCCGTACGGCGGCGGTGTCGCAGGAGTGGTGGGGGGGGGGGGGCGCGGGCGGCCGCGGGCGGGCCGCCGCCGGGGGGGGCCCCGGCCCCCGCGCGGCGCGGGGGGCGCGGGGCGCGGGCGCGGGAGCCACCCGCGCACGAGGA